>JBKJQM010000068.1:0-5930 GCA_046594005.1 Mycobacteriales bacterium | reverse complement strand
CCAGGCCGCCGATGACGCCGAGCTCGTCCTCCAGCCGGGTCAGGGTGCCGGCGTCGCGGCTCATCCCGCGCCGGCCGAAGCCGGCCTCGCACCGCTCCCGCAGCACCGCGCCGGGCTCGCCGCCTGTCCCTGACACCGAGAGCTCGGGGAAGTGCACGGTGCCGATGCCGAGGTCGCCGCGGGGGTCGACCGCGCACCGGTCGGCCTCGTGGCGGGTGCGGGCCAGCAGGCCGCGGCCGTCGTCGCCGAGACCGGCGGCGCGGGCGACCTGCTCGGCGACCTCCGCCATCGCCTTGCCGGACAGCAGCGCTGCCTCGGCGTTGCGGCGGTCGACGTGCCGCAGGTCCAGCGCCACCAGCCGGCGGGCGGCGTCGAGGACGTCGGCGGTCGGGGCGTCGGAGCGGTCGGCGTAGCGGACGACGTTGGTGAGCACGGCCCCGGCGCGGTGCTGCTCGGCGAACCCGACCATGCGGGCGGCCCGCCCCACGTCGCCGGGGCCGCGGTGGCAGACGACCTCGACGACGACCGACTCGCGGCCGAGCACGTCGCGCCAGCGGACGAGGTGCTCGGCGGCGACGTCGTCGCGGCGGGCGGTCACGGCCCGGCCGAGCTCGGAGCCCGGGCCGAGCAGGACCGACAGCGACCCGGCCGAGGCGGCGCCGCCGGCGTGCTCGGCGATGAGGTCCAGCGAGCTGATCGGGGTGCCGCGCTCGCCGGCCAGGTGGGTCGCGGAGATCAGCCGGCACAGCGCCGCCCAGCCGCGGCCGTCGCGGGCGAGCAGCACCACGCGCGGCAGGCCGCCGCCGGGCTGCTCGAGGAACGCCCCGCCGCGCGCGGGGCTGGTCCGGCGCGGGTGGCTCTCGGCGGGCATCGGGTCAACAGCGACCGGCTCGACCGCCAGGTCCACGCCGAACACCGGGCGCACGCCGTGCGCCGCGCAGGCCTTGGCGAACTTCACGACGCCGTACGCGCCGTCCCGGTCGGTGAGGGCGAGGGTGTCCATCCCGTGCTCGGCCGCGCGCTCGACGAGCACCCGCGGGTGGGAGGCGCCGTGCCGCAGCGAGTAGCCGGACGCGACGTGGAGGTGGACGAAGGGGTCGGACATCGAGGACCGCTCAGCCGTGCGCGAGCAGGAGCTGGGAGCCGGGCGGGCTGAGCAGCGAGCCCTCGACCATGGCGAGGAAGGCCTCGACGTCGCGCACGAGGTCGTCGGCCTCACGCGGGGTGACGGCGGAGGGCAGGCCGGCCTCCGCGGCGGCGCGCTTGGCGGCGCCGGCGGCGAAGAACGCGGCCCACTCGGCCAGCTCGGGGGCGACGGCGGCGAGCAGCACCCAGGCGCTGGTCGGCCGGCTGCGACGGGACGGCCCGGGGACCGGCCGCGCCCGGCAGGCGAGCACGGCGGCGGCGACCCGGAGGGCGGCGAGGTGGGCGGCGGCGTAGCGCTCGCCGGCGGTCGACGCGCCGCACGCCTCCGCCAGCCCTCGGCGGGCGAGGGCGAGCAGCGTCGAGGCGGGCAGCCGGGAGGTCGAGGGAGCTCGGGAGGTCATGGCGGCCTCAGTCCAGGACCCGGGCGAGCGCCCAGCGGCCGGTCGACCAGGAGAAGCAGAGGTCGTAGACGCCCGTGCCCGCGGCGCGTCCGGCGCCTGCCTCGACCCGGAACCAGTCCTGCTCGTCGTCGTCCACACCGGCCGGCCCGACGGACGCGCCACGAGCGTCGCCGGAGGAGACGGCCTGGACGGCGGCGTTGCGCCACCACCCGCCGGACTCGGTCCAGCGGGCCAGCACCGCGCGCACGACGTAGAGCCGGCCACGCCACAGGAACTGCGCAGGCTGGTCGTCGTGCCGCTGGACCTCCACGGCATCGGCGTGCAGACGGGACACGAGGGCCTCCTCCCGGACGGTGGTGCGGGCAGCGGGTGCTGACCGCGGGTGCCGGGGGAAGGCGGCGACGGGCGGGCGCCGGTCCGGGCGAGGCGCTTCCCCACGCCGCACCCGGACCGGCGGTCCCGCCCGGTGACGTGGGAGGGTCGAGGCTCCGACGTCACCGGGCGGGGGTCCGCCCTGGACGGGTCCGCGAGGCCCCGTCCGATAATGTTCGAACATGTGTTCGAACACTGAAGACAGTAGACCCCCTCACCGACAGGACCGTCAACCGTCGACCTGGGGTCGAGGGACGAGCAGGGCCGGCCAGCGTGCCGGGTCCACAGGCAGCCCTGACCCGCACGCACGCACGCACGCCCAGGGTCTGGAGGTGGGCCAGCTGCTCGTGCGTCTCCACACCCTCGGCGATGACCGACTTCACGGCGCTGCGGGCCAGTCCGACCACCGAGGCGACGATCGTGTCGTCGTCCGGGTGCAGCCCCAGCCCGGCGACGAAGCAGCGGCGACTGCCACCCACGACGCTACGCCGGACGTGCAAGCGACCTGGCCCTGTCGCCCGTCGTCCCCGTACGGCAGGCTGCCGCCCATGACGCGACCCGACACCACCGCCCTCCAGGGGACCACCGCTCTCGTCACCGGCGCCAGCTCCGGCATCGGGGAGGCGACCGCCTTGTCCCTGGCCGGGCACGGCGCCGCCGTCGCCCTCGTCGCCCGCCGCAAGGACCGCCTCGACGACCTCGCCGCCCGCATCGAGAGCACCGGCGGGCGCGCGCTGGTCATCGAGGCCGACGTCACGGACCGGGAGCAGGCCCTGGCCGCGGTCGAGCAGACGGTGACCGAGCTCGGCCGGCTCGACGTCCTGATCAACAACGCCGGCGTGATGCTGCTCGGGCCGATGGAGCAGGCGCCGGTCGAGGAGTGGCAGCGGATGGTAGAGCTCAACGTCCTCGGCCTCATGTACTGCGCGCACGCCGCGCTCCCCCACCTGCTGCGCGCCGCCGAGGACGGGCCGCGGCGGGTCGCCGACATGGTCAACGTCAGCTCCGTGGCGGGTCGGCACGCGCGGGCCGGCAGCGGCGTCTACAACGCGACGAAGTTCGGCGTCGGCGCCTTCAGCGAGGGGCTGCGCCAGGAGGTGACCAAGCGGCACGTTCGCATCTCGCTCGTCGAGCCCGGCGCCGTGGCCACCGAGCTGGCCGGCCATAACCGACCCGAGGTCCTCGAGGGCCTGAGGACCCGGTTCGCCGACATGGAGCGCCTGCAGTCCGAGGACATCGCCGACGCGATCTCCTACGTCGTCACGCGCCCGCGGCACGTCGCCATCAACGAGGTGCTCGTCCGACCCACGGAGCAGGAGCTGTGAGTAGCCTGCGCACCAGGGCCCGCTGGGCGCTGCAGCACGGCGTCATCGGGCTCGCCGTGCGCCGCGCTGCCCGTACCGGCGACCTGCAGGCCGTGTCCGTCGTCGACCCGGCGCACCGCGCCGACCCCTACCCGCTGTACGAGCGCGTCCGTGCGCGCGGCTCCCTCGTCCCGGGCAAGCTCGGCCACGTCACCGCGACGCACGCGGTCGTCGAGCGGGTGCTCAAGAGCGACGACTTCCGGGCGGGCAACGACGTCGACGCCATGCCGCGGGTGCTCCAGCGCCTCGTGCGCTGGTCGTCGGACCCCAAGGCCCTCGGGCCCATCGACCCGCCGTCGCTGCTGGTCGTCGAGCCGCCGGACCACACCCGCTACCGCCGGCTGGTGTCCCGGGTCTTCACCGCACGAGCGGTCGAGGCCCTGCGCGGCCGGGTCCAGGAGATCGCCGACGGACTGCTCGACGACCTGTCGGGCCGGCCGACGGTCGACCTGGTCGACGCGTACGCCAGCCAGCTGCCCGTCACCGTCATCACCGAGATCCTCGGCGTGCGACCCGAGGACACCCAGCAGGTCCTCGGGTTCGGTCGGGGCGGCGCCCCCAGTCTCGACATCGGCCTGACCTGGAAGCAGTTCCAGTCCGTCGACACCGCCGTGCGCGGGTTCCAGGAGTGGCTGGGCCAGCACCTCGAGCGCCTGCGCCGCGAGCCGGGCGACGACCTGCTCAGCCAGCTCGTCATGGTCGAGGACGAGGGGCAGCGGCTGGATGACACCGAGCTGCGCGCCGTCGCCGGGCTGGTGCTGGCCGCCGGCTTCGAGACGACCGTCAACCTGCTCGGCAGCGGGACGGTGCTGCTGCTCCAGCACCCCGACCAGCTGGCCCTGCTGCGCGAGCGGCCCGAGCTCTGGCCGAACGCCGTCGAGGAGTGCCTGCGCTACGAGTCGCCGGTCCAGCTCACGGCCCGCTTCGCCGTCCGCGAGACCTCACTCGCAGGGCGCACCGTCCCCCAGGGCGGCCTGGTCGTGACGATGCTCGGCGGGGCCAACCGCGACCCGGATGTCTTCGCCGACCCGAACCGGTTCGACGTGACGCGCACCAACGCCCGCGACCACCTGGCCTTCTCGGCCGGCCGGCACTTCTGCCTCGGCTCGGCGCTGGCCCGCATCGAGGGCGAGGTCGGTCTGCGGACGCTGTTCGACCGGCTGCCCGACCTGGCGCTCGAGCCCGGCGCCCGCCGGACGACGACCCGCGTCCTGCGCGGCTGGGAGCACCTGCCCGTCAGCACCGGGCGGGTCCCCGTCAGCTGAGGCTCTTGTCCTCGACCTCCCAGGCGTGGTCGAGGACGTGCCAGGCGAACCGACGCACGGCGTACGCCACCGGCCACGTCGCGTCCGGGGCGCCGCCCCGCAGCGCCGCGGAGAAGGCCGCCCGCTGCTCGGGCCAGGGCGTGCGCGGCGGCACACGGACGCCGAGCTTGCGGCCGTACGACCGCTCCGCCTCCTGCACGTGCCGCGCCAGGTCGTCGCGGTCCCGGCCGCCGCCGCGTGGGCCCTTGCGCAGCTCGGGTGTGGCCGCAGCCACGGCGCGGTCCAGGGCCGCCCAGCAGGCCTCCAGCCGGTCGGCCAGGTGGCCGCCGTCGAACGGCTCCTCGTCCCAGGGCCCGCGGGCGTCCGGCGCCCCGAAGTCGGTGGTGGCGTTGCCCGGCAGCGTCCCCACCACGTGCAGCTCCCCGGGCGAGAAGCCCGGCACGACGAGGGCGTACCGGTCGGCGTACGCCAGCAGCTCCTCGAGGGCCGCCTCGCCGCCCTTGCCGCGCCGGGCCCAGCCCGGCTCGTCGACGGCGCACGCGAACGTCCACGTGCGGCCCTGCTCGAGGTAGACCCGCGTCACCGGAACATCCTGGCACCCCAGGGGTTGTCGCCCGCATGACGACTCTCGCCGACCAGGCCGCCGCCCTCCTCGCCCTGCACACCGCGCCCGAGATCCTCGTGCTCCCCAACGTGTGGGACGTCGTGTCCGCCAAGGTCGTCGCCTCGACGGAGGGCGCCAAGGCGCTCGCGACGGCCAGCCACTCGATCGCCTCGACCTTCGGCTACGAGGACGGCGAGAACATCCCGCTCGAGCTGCACCTGGACATGGTCGCCCGCATCGTGCGCGCCGTGGACCTGCCGGTGACGATGGACTTCGAGGCCGGGTACGGCGACGCCGGCGATACCGCCCGCCGCGCCATCGAGGTCGGCGTGGTCGGGGCGAACCTCGAGGACACGATGAAGCCGCTCGACGAGTCCGTCGCCGCCGTCGAGGCCGTGCTCAAGGCCGGCCGCGACGCCGGCATTGACTTCGTGCTGAACGCCCGCACCGACGTGCTCGTCAAGGCCGCGAAGGACGCCGACCGGAGCGAGCTCGTGCGGGAGGCGATCACGCGCGGGCGTGCCTACCTCGAGGCGGGCGCTCCCGTGGTCTTCGTGCCCGGAGCCGTCGCACGCGACGAGATCGCCGCGCTGGTCGAGGGTCTGGGCCGCAACAAGCTCACCGTCATCAGCGTGCCGGGCGCCTCGCTGCCGGCCCGCGAGCTGCAGGAGCTCGGCGTCTCCCGTGTCTCGACAGGCCCGTTCACCCAGCGCGTCGCCCTGACCGCGCTGCAGGACGCCGCCCGGGAGGTCCTGGCCGGCGGTCAGCTGCCCGAGGG
>JBKJQM010000292.1:0-3053 GCA_046594005.1 Mycobacteriales bacterium | reverse complement strand
GGTTACCGATACCCTCACGACTTCCCGGGACGGGTCGTGGCGCAGCAGTACGCGCCCGACCCGGTCGTGGGGCGGGAGTACTACTCGCCCAGCGGCCTGGGGGTCGAGCGCGTCGCCTCTCAGCGGCTCGCGGGACTGCGCGAGGTGCTGCGCGGTGACCGCGTGGTCGTGCCCGAGGACGCCGCGGACGGCTTCCGACCCAGGTGCCGTCCGGTGCCACCCACGCCCGAGGAGCTCGCCGCCCTCGAGCAAGAGAAGGAGTCGTAGTGCTGACAGGTGGACAGGTCGCCGGGCTGATCGTGGCCGTGTTCTTCGCGATCCTCGTGCTGGTGCTGTGCTTGGTGCTGATCAAGCTCGGCAAGGTGGTCGAGGAGACCCAGCGCCTGGTCGCGGGCATCACGGACAAGACCGTGCCGCTGCTGGGCGAGGTTACGACCTCCGTCGTGCACGTCAACCAGGAGCTGACGCGGGTCGACGCCATCACGGCGAACGTCCAGTCGATCAGCGGCAACGTCAGCGCCCTCACGAGCCTGTTCGCCGCCACGCTCGGCAGCCCGGTCATCAAGGTCGCCGCCTTCTCGTACGGCGTGCGCTCGGCTGCCAGCCGCCGCTCCGAGAAGGACATCAACAAGCGCGTCCGCGAGGAGCTCAAGAGCAGCCGGCGGTCCCGATGAGCCGCCGCCTCGTCTACATCGCCTTCGGCGCAGCGGTCGGCGTCCTCGTCGTGCACCGCGCGAGCAAGGCGGCCAAGAAGTTCACGCCTGCGGGCGTGCAGTCCTCGCTCGCCGGCTCGTTCTCCGGCCTGACCGACGCGATCCGCGACTTCACCGCCGAGATGAAGGTCGCCATGGCCGAGCGCGAGGACGAGCTCCGGGTCACGCTCGGCCTCGACGGCTCGCACGACCTCGTGGACTACGTCGACCCGGGCCACACCGGCGGCATGGAGCCGGACGTCCGATGACCATGAGCTCGGCCGACATCCGGTCGCGGTTCCTGTCCCACTTCGAGAAGAACGGCCACACGGTCGTCCCGTCGGCGTCGCTGATCGCCGACGACCCGACGCTGCTGCTGGTCAACGCCGGCATGGTGCCGTTCAAGCCGTACTTCCTCGGTGAGGTCCCGCCGCCGTACGCCCGCGCGACCAGCGTGCAGAAGTGCGTGCGCACCCTGGACATCGAGGAGGTCGGCAAGACGACTCGGCACGGCTCGTTCTTCCAGATGGCCGGCAACTTCTCCTTCGGCGACTACTTCAAGGAAGGCGCGATCGACCTCGCCTGGTCGCTGCTGACCGGCTCGGTCACCGACGGCGGCTACGGGCTGCCCGAGGACAAGCTCTGGACGACCGTCTACCTCGACGACGACGAGGCCCTCGAGCTGTGGAAGCGGTACGTCCCCGAGGAGCGCATCCAGCGCCGGGACAAGGCCGACAACTACTGGCACATGGGCGTTCCCGGACCGGGCGGCCCCTGCAGCGAGATCTACTACGACCGCGGCTCCGAGCACGGCCGCGAGGGTGGGCCCGTGGCGGACGAGGACCGCTACCTCGAGGTCTGGAACCTCGTGTTCATGCAGTACCAGCTGTCCGAGGTCCGCTCGAAGGTCGACTTCGACGTCGCCGGTCCGCTGCCCGCGCAGAACATCGACACCGGCATGGGGCTCGAGCGCGTCGCCACCGTGCTGCAGGGCGTGGACAACCTGTACGAGATCGACACCTCCCGGGCGATCCTCGACCGGGCGGCCGCCCTGAGCGGTGTGCGCTACGGCGCCTCGGTCGAGGACGACGTCCGGCTGCGCGTCGTGGCCGACCACGCGCGTACGGCTGTGATGCTCATCGGCGACGGGGTGCGCCCCGGCAACGAGGCACGGGACTACGTGCTGCGCCGGATCCTTCGCCGCACAGTCCGCTCGATGCGGCTGCTCGGCGCTGCCGATCCCACGATGGCCGAGCTCGTCGAGGCGTCCATCGGCGCGATGGGTCCGCAGTACCCGGACCTCGTGGACGGCGCCGCCCGTATCACCGCGGTGGCGGTCGGTGAGGAGCGCAGCTTCCTCGAGACGCTGACCAAGGGCGCATCGGTCTTCGACCTCGCTGTCCCGGTGGCCCGCTCGGCCGGCGGCGTGCTGTCCGGCACGCAGGCGTTCCAGCTGCACGACACCTACGGGTTCCCCATCGACCTCACCCTCGAGATGGCGGCCGAGCAGGGTCTGTCCGTCGACGAGGCCGGGTTCCGCGCGCTCATGACCGAGCAGCGCACCCGCGCCAAGGCCGACGCCAAGGGCAAGAAGACCGGCCACGTCGACGTGTCGGCCTACCGCGACCTGCTGGCCACGGCCGGCGCGTCGGCCTTCACCGGCTATGCCGAGGTGCGCTCCGAAGCGTCCGTCCGCGGGCTGCTCGTCGACGGCGCGCCCGCCGCGTCCGCGAGCGAGGGCGACCTGGTCGAGCTGGTCCTGGACCGGACGCCGTTCTACGCCGAGGGCGGCGGGCAGCAGGCGGACGCCGGCCAGCTCGTCCTGGACGACGGCACCGTCGTCATGGTGGACGACGTCCAGAAGCCGCTCGGCGACCTGGTCGTCCACCGCGGCCGGGTGCTGTCCGGCGAGGCGCGCCTCGGCGCGGTCGTCGACGCGCAGGTCGACGTCGAGCGCCGCAAGTCGATCTCCCGCGCCCACACGGCCACCCACCTGGTGCACAAGGCCTTCCGAGCGGCGCTGGGGGAGCAGGCCACCCAGGCGGGCTCGCTCAACGCGCCCGGTCGCTTCCGCTTCGACTTCGCGTCCCCGGGCGCCGTGCCGTCGTCGGTGCTGGCCGACGTCGAGCAGGAGATCAACGAGATCGCCCTCGCGGACCTCGAGGTGCGCGCGTTCGTCACGTCGCAGGACGAGGCCCGCCGCATCGGCGCCATGGCGCTGTTCGGCGAGAAGTACGGCGACGAGGTGCGGGTCGTCGAGGTCGGCGACTACGCCCGCGAGCTGTGCGGCGGTACGCACGCCGCCCGCTCCGGGCAGCTCGGCATGGTCAAGCTGCTGTCCGAGGCGTCCATCGGGTCGGG
>JBKJQM010000525.1:0-5381 GCA_046594005.1 Mycobacteriales bacterium | reverse complement strand
GAGCCCGGCGTAGCCGACCTCGTCGTAGAACAGCGGCGCGCCGTCCTTCCACAGCGACTGGTGGCAGTGCATGCCCGAGCCGTTGTCGCCGATGATCGGCTTCGGCATGAAGGTCGCCGACTTGCCGTACTCGTTGGCCGTGTTCTTGACGATGTACTTGAACAGCATCATGTCGTCGGCACCCTTGAGCAGGGTGTTGAACTTGTAGTTGATCTCCTGCTGGCCGGCCGAGCCCACCTCGTGGTGACCGCGCTCGACGGTCATGCCGGCGCTCTCGAGGCGCACCGCGATCTCGTCGCGCAGGTCGGCGTAGTGGTCGGTGGGGGAGACCGGGAAGTAGCCGCCCTTGGTGCGCGCCTTGTAGCCCAGGTTGCCGCCCACCTCGTCACGACCGCTGTTCCACGCGGCCGAGTCGGCGTCGATCTTGTAGAAGCTGCCCTGCGGCTGCGAGTCGAACTGGATCGAGTCGAAGATGTGGAACTCGGCCTCGGCGCCGAAGTAGCAGGTGTCGGCGATGCCGGAGCCCTTGAGGTAGGCCTCGGCCTTCTTGGCCACGTTGCGCGGGTCGCGGGAGTACGCCTCACCGGTGAGCGGGTCGTGGATGAAGAAGTTGACGATCAGCGTCTTGCGCGTGCGGAACGGGTCGAGCTGCGCGCTGGTCGGGTCCGGCAGCAGCAGCATGTCCGACTCGTGGATCTCCTGGAACCCGCGGATCGAGGAGCCGTCGAAGCCGAGGCCGTCGGTGAAGACGTCCTCGGTGAACGAGCCGACGGGGACCGTGAAGTGCTGCATCACGCCGGGCAGGTCGCAGAAGCGGACGTCGACCATCTCGACGCCCTCCTTCTCGATGTACTTCAGGACCTCGTCGGCACTGGTGAACAAGGACGTCCTCCGGGAGTCGGGACACGGCGGCGGGCCGTGCCGGGGGTGGCGCTGCGCCGAGGCTAACCAGAGGCCGTGACCCTGCGGTGTCCCGTGTGTTTCGCCGCGGTTACGCGGGCCGGGGTGCCGGGTCTCGACCGGCGCCTGCGCGCAGTCGCCGATAGCCTCCCACCATGGCGAGGTGGACCGGCACGTGGCTGTCCGGCCTGGGCGCGGCCGGCGTCGACACCGGGCAGCGGGACGGCTGGCGCGGTCGCCGGCTGGGGCTCCCGGCCGAAGGCCCGGGCGCCGTGGCGACCACCGGGTCGCGAGTCGCGGCGTTCGTCGTGGACGTCCTGGTCGGCGCCCTCATCGGCGGCCTCGTCAACGGCCTCACCGACCCGAGCTCGGGCCAGCGGGCGCTGGTCGGCAACGGCGCGTTCGCGCTCGAGGTCCTGCTGCTGACCGCGCTGACCGGTCAGTCGATCGGCATGCGGGTGCTGGGGCTGCGCGTGCAGCGGCTGTCGGCCCCGGACGCCGCCCCCGGCTTCCTGCCTGCGGCGCTGCGGACGGCGCTGCTGGTGCTGCTCCTGCCCGCGCTGGTCTTCGACCGCGACGGGCGCGGGCTGCACGACAAGGCCGCGGGCACCGTCGTCGTGCGGACGGGCGCCTAGCGGCGCTGGACCCGCCCGCCGCGGGGCATCGGCCCCTTGGGGATCGGCAGCGTGGTGGCGCCCATGGCCGTGAACTTGCGGTCGAGCTCGTTGACGGTCTTCGGCTTGATGTTGTGCGGCAGCTTGAGGAAGTGCTTCTCCAGGCCGCGCAGCGGGACCTCGCCCTCGCCGTCGCCCACGTAGACGTCGTAGACCGGTGTGCTGCCGACGATCCGGGCAGCCTGCTTCTTCTGGGTGACCACGAGGCCCCGGGTGCGGCTCGGCGAGCCCTCGGCGACGAGGATGACGCCGGGCTTGCCGATCACGCGGTGCACGAGGTCCTGCTCGCGGTTGAAGCCGACGGCGGGGGTGACCCGCCAGTCGCCGCGCATGTTGTTGAGGACCGCTGCGGCGGCGCCGAGCTGGCCTTCGACCTGTCGGTAGGCGGTGCTCTGGACGCGCTTGCCGAACACGAACGCCGCGACGACCAGGCCCAGCAGCAGCCCGAGGAACCCGAGCAGGAACGGGTGGCCGACGACGAGGCCGATCGCCACGAGCAGCAGCAGCGGCCCGAAGAAGGCGGCCAGCATGAGCGGCAGCACCTTGGGGTCCTGCGCGCGCGTGAGCGTGAAGGCCTGCTGGACGGTCTTGAGGCGCGCGCCGCGAGGGGGCTTGGGCTTGGCGGCCGCAGCCCCCTTCCGGGGGGCCGGCTTCGGGGTGCGCTTGAGCAGGGCCATGCGGTCGAGGATAGGCGGGTCAGGCGGGCGGGCGGGCCGGGCCGCCGTCAGCGGGACCGCGGGCGGCGCGACGGGCGGCGCGCTGCGCGTCGACGTCGGCCGTCCGCGCTGCGGCCTCCTCGAGCGTGGGCGCTGTGCCGCCCAGCCGGGAGGGGATCCACCAGGTGTCCTCGGGCGTGCGCGGTCCACCCGGGTAGGTGCGCTGCGCCTCGTCGAGCAGCAGCTGCATCCGCTGCTTGAGGTCGTCGGTCACCGCGACCGGGTCGGCCGCGGGGTCGGGCGTGAACGGCTCGCCGACGACGATCCGGATCGGCGTGCCGCGGGTGAGGTCCTTGGGTCGGCCCTTGGTGAAGACCCGCTGGCTGCCCCAGATGACGCACGGCAGCAGCGGCACGCCGGCCTCGATGGCCATCCGGGCCGCGCCGGTCTTGAACCCCTTGAGCTCGTACGACGTCGAGATGGTGGCCTCGGGGAACACGCCGACGATCTCACCGGACGCCAGGGCCTTGACGGCTGCCAGGTAGCTGTCCGCCGCGGCGCCGTGGCGGTCGACGGGGATGTGCTTCATGCCGCGCATCAGGGGGCCGCTGACCTTGTGGTCGAAGACCTCCTTCTTGGCCATGAAGCGCACCAGGCGCTTCGCCTTGCGGGCAGCGAGCCCGGCGAAGGTGAAGTCGAGGTAGCCCACGTGGTTGATCGCCATCACGGCGCCGCCCGTCGCCGGGACGTGCTCGCTGCCGGTGATCGTGAAGCGAAGCCCGAGCCCGCGGAAGACCGCGCGGGTGAGGGTGATGACCGGCGTGTACGTGGGCTCCACCATGGCCGGAAGGTACCCGGCCCGCGGTCGCTCAGCGCAGCCCGGTGCCGTCCGCGAGGGCGTCGCGCGCGTACGCCCGCAAGAGCGCCGCGTCGACCGCGGCCTCGGCGGCGCGACGGTCCCGGGCGAGGCCCGCGTCACGGGACATGCCGGCCCAGGCGTTGCGGCGGGCGTGCTGCTGGCCGCCGTGCGGGACGGCCAGCAGGAGCAGGTCGCGCGCGACGGAGCGGACGAAGCGGGGAGTGCGTGTGAGAGGGGCGGTCAGCGGCACGGTGTCCTCCAGGGGCTCGACAGCAGGCTGCCGACCGCCGATGTCGGGCGTGTGTCGCGACCGTGAACGTGCCGGAGCGGTCGTGTGCACGTCAGGCGGAGGTGCGCGCCGCTCGGGCCTGGTCGTACAACCGGCCGGCGCGGTAGCTCGAGCGCACCAGCGGGCCGCTCATCACGCCGGCGAAGCCGATCTCGAGCGCCTCCTCCTGCAGGGCGACGAATTCCTCCGGCTTCACCCAGCGGGTGACCGGGTGGTGCCGCGGCGAGGGGCGGAGGTACTGCGTGATGGTGATGAGCTCGCAGCCGGCGTCGTGGAGGTCCTGCAGCGCCTCGGACACCTCCGACCGCTCCTCGCCCATGCCCAGGATGAGGTTGCTCTTGGTCACGAGGCCGGCTGCGCGTGCCTGCGTGATGACGTCGAGCAAGCGGTCGTAGCGGAACCCGGGCCGGATGCTCTTGAAGATGCGCGGCACCGTCTCGACGTTGTGGGCCAGCACCTCGGGCCGGGACGCGAAGACCTCGTCGAGCAGCGCAGGCGTGCCGTTGAAGTCCGGGATGAGCAGCTCCACGCCGATGCCCGGGAGCGCGGCGTGGATGGCGCGCACCGTCTCGGCGTACAGCCAGGCGCCGCCGTCGGGCAGGTCGTCGCGGGCGACGCCGGTGACGGTGGCGTACTTCAGGCCCATCTGCGCCACCGACTCGGCGACGCGGCGGGGCTCGTCGGTGTCGTACGCCGCGGGCTTGCCGGTGTCGATGTTGCAGAAGTCGCAGCGCCGCGTGCACTGGTCACCGCCGATGAGGAAGGTGGCCTCGCGGTCCTCCCAGCACTCGTAGATGTTGGGACAGCCGGCCTCCTCGCAGACCGTCGAGAGCCCCTGCGTCTTCACGAGCTTCTTGAGGGCGGTGTACTCCGGCCCCATCACGGCGCGGGTCTTGATCCACGACGGCTTCTTCTCGATGGGCGTCTGCGCGTTGCGCACCTCGAGGCGCAGCATCTTGCGGCCGTCAGGGCCAACCGTGGTCACACCGGAGGCTAACGCCGGGAGCGCTCCGCGCCTTCCGCACCGCCCAGCCGCGCGGCCACCTCCGCCTGCCCCACGACGGCGACGAGCGCGGCCCGCGCGCCGTCCAGGGACGCGGTCACCTCCGGGTGCTCGGCCAGCACCGTGGCCGGCTCGACGCGTGCGGCCCGCTGCAGGACGTCGGCCCAGCTCTGGAGCCGGAGCGCGTACGCCGACCGCGCGTCCCGCAACCCGTCGTGCCACGGCACGACAGTCAGCCCGGCCAGCCGCCGCTGCGGATCGGCGACCCGCGGCTGCCACCGGGCGGCGTCGCGGGCCAGGCTCTCGTAGGCAGCTCCGCGCGCGCCGTCGGTCACGTCGGCGCCGGTGAGCAGGCGCGAGGAGTACTGCGCGAGTCCGGCGAGGCTGGCCTGCGAACCGCGCACCGCGCTCTCGCCGTCCGTCACCACGGCGAGCAGCCGGTCGGTCTCGCGCGCGGACTGCCAGCGGTCGCCGGCGAACCCGAGCACGAGCAGCACCAGCACGAGACCGACGACCGTGCGGGTGCGCCGGCTCGTCGCCTGGGCTCCGATCACCTCGTCGATCACGACCCCAGGCTGGCACGTACGGTCCAGCCATGGACCTGCGCGTGTTCACCGAGCCCCAGCAGGGGGCCACCTACGACGACCTGCTCCGCGTCGCGCGGACCGCCGAGGACGCCGGCTACGACGCGTTCTTCCGGTCCGACCACTACCTGCCGATGGGTGGCAGCGGGCTGCCCGGCCCGACCGACGCCTGGATCACGCTGGCCGGTCTGGCCCGGGAGACCTCGACGATCCGGCTCGGGACCCTCGTCACCGCCGGCACGTTCCGGCTGCCGGGCGTGCTGGCCATCAGCGTCGCGCAGGTCGACGCCATGAGCGGCGGCCGCGTCGAGCTCGGCCTCGGGACCGGCTGGTACGAGCAGGAGCACACCGCCTACGGCATCCCGTTCCCGCCGCTGGCCGAGCGGTTCGACCGCTTCGAGGAGCAGCTGCAGGTC
>JBKJQM010000425.1:0-6997 GCA_046594005.1 Mycobacteriales bacterium | reverse complement strand
TCGAAGCGGCCGTAGCCGGAGGAGGCCTGGCCCGCGCTGCGGGTGGCCGCGTAGCCGCCGATCGAGGCGAGCTCGTAGGACTGCGGGTGGTGGCCGAGGGTGAGCCCGTGTGCGGCGGCTACGCGGCCACCCGCAGCGCCGGCCAAGCCTCCTCCGGCTACGGCCGCTCCGACGAGCTGGTCACCTCGGTGACGGCCCAGACGCCGCGCGGCGAGCTGGTCCCCGGCCGCGGCGCCGCCACCGCCGCCGGGCCCGACCTGATGGGCGTGGTGCTGGGCAGCGAGGGCACCCTCGGCGTGATCACGTCGGTGACGGTCCGCGTGCGCCGGCGTCCCGGTGCGAAGCGCTACGAGGGCGTCTTCTTCCGCACCTGGGCTGCCGGCTGCGCCGCTCTGCGCGAGCTCGAGCAGGAGGGCGTCACCCCCGACGTCGCCCGGCTGTCGGATCCCGACGAGACCCGGGTGCAGCTGGCGCTCGCGGGCAGCGGTGGTCTCAAGGGCACGGCCGGCCGGCTGGTGCTGAAGGCCCGCGGCTACGGCGGCGGCTGCCTCGCCGTCCTCGGCTGGGAGGGCACCGCCGCCGGCGTTGCGGCCCGCCGCGCCGCGTCGATGTCGGTCATCAAGCGCCACGGGGCGTTCCCGGTCGGCACCTCGGTCGGCGCACGGTGGGAGCACGGGCGCTACGACGGCCCCTACCTGCGCGACGACCTGCTCGACGCCGGCTACCTCGTCGAGACGCTGGAGACCTCGGCCACCTGGTCGCGGCTCGACGCGACCCGGGAGGCCGTACGCCGCGCCCTCACGTCCTCGCTCGGCTCGCCGGTCGTGATGTGCCACGTCTC
The DNA here is from genome assembly GCA_046594005.1 of Mycobacteriales bacterium. Taxonomy (GTDB): domain Bacteria; phylum Actinomycetota; class Actinomycetes; order Mycobacteriales; family SCTD01; genus SCTD01. Next base: position 6,156 of record JBKJQM010000425.1, on the reverse strand, counting down.
GCACCTGTACCGGCACGGCGCCTCGCTGTACTTCACGGTGCTCGCACCGCGCTCCGGCGACGACCCCGTCGGCCAGTGGCAGCGCGCCAAGGACGCAGCTTCCGACGCGATCGTCGCGAGCGGTGCCACCATCACCCACCACCACGCCGTCGGCACCGACCACCGCAGCTGGATGACCGATGAGGTCGGACCGCTCGGCGTGGAGGTGCTGCGGGCGGTCAAGAGGACGCTCGACCCGACCGGGGTGCTCAACCCCGGCAAGCTGATCCCGGAGGGCTAGACACGTGCGCCGCCTGCAGCTGGTCGTCAACCCCTCCGCAGGCGGCGGCCGGGCCGCCCGCCTGCTGGGTTCCGCCGAGGCCGCCCTGCGCAGCGCCGGCCACGACCTGGTCGTCACGCCTACCCGGTCGCTCGCGCACGCCGACGAGCTGACCGCCGCAGCGGTGGCCGACGACCGGGTCGTCGTCGCCATGGGGGGCGACGGGATCGTCGGCCGCGTCGCCGGCGTCCTGTCCGCGCACGGCGGCCTGATGGGCGTGCTGCCGGGTGGCCGCGGCAACGACTTCTGCCGCGCAGCAGGGCTTCCGCAGGACCTGACCTCAGCCTGCGCCGTCCTGTCGACCGGCGTCGAGCACGCCCTCGACCTCGGCGTCGTGTCGTCCGCGGAGGGCGACGTGCCCTTCCTCGGCATCGCGTCGGTGGGCTTCGACAGCGATGTGCAGGAAAGGGTGCTCACCAACACGTTGCCGCTCGGGCAGCTGGTCTACCTCTACGGCTCCCTCGCCACGGTCGCGTCCTGGAAGCACGCCGTCTTCTCCTGCACGGTCGACGGCGAGCCGATGACCGTACGCGGCTGGTCGGTCGCCGTCGCGAACTCCGGCATCTACGGCGGCGGCATGCGCCTTGCCCCGGACGCGTCCATGGAGGACGGGCTGCTCGACGTCGTGTCCACCTCGGAGACGAGCCGTACGCGCTTCCTGCGTTCGCTGCCCACCGTCTTCACGGGCACCCATGTCGAGAAGGACTCGGTGTCGGTACGGCACGCGCGCACCGTCGTCCTGGACGCCGACCGGCCGTTCCGGGTGTTCGCGGACGGGGACCCGGTGGGGGTCCTGCCGGCCACCGTGACGGTGCGCCCGGGGGCCGTACGGGTGCTGCTCCCGGGTTAGGGCTTCTTGTCGCCGATGCCGATCTGGCCGAGCATCCCGGCGATGTCGGTCGGCACGAACCACACCTTGTTCGCGTCGCCCTCGGCGATGCGCGGCAGCAGCTGCTGGCGCTGGAAGGCGAGCACGGTGTCGTCGACGCCGGCCTCCTTGATGGCCTGCACGACCATCGCGATGGCCTGCGCCTCGCCCTGCGCGCGCAGCAGAGCCGACTCCTTGTCCGCCTCCGCCCGCAGGATCGTCGCGGTCCGCTCGGCCTCGGCGTTGAGGACGACGGACTGCTTGCCCGCCTCCGCGTTCAGCACCACGGACTGCTGCGCGCCCTCGGCGGTGAGGATCGCGGCGCGCTTGCCGCGGTCGGCGCGCATGGCCTGCTCCATCGCGTCGCGGATGGTGGGCGGCGGCTCGATGCCGCGGATCTCGACGCGGTTGACCTTGACGCCCCACTTGCCGGTCGCCTCGTCGAGCACCGCCGCGAGCCGCTCGTTGATGTGGTCACGACCCGTCAGCGCCTCTTCGAGCTGCATGCCGCCGACGACGTTGCGCAGCGTCGTGACGACCAGCTGCTCGATGGCGATCACGACGTTCTCGATCTTGTACTGGGCGGCCGCCGGGTCGGTGATCGAGTAGTAGATGACCGAGTCGATGCCGACCACGAGGTTGTCGCGGGTGATGACGGCCTGCGGCGGGAAGCCGACGACCTGCTCGCGGATGTCGGTCTTGGTGCGGACGTTGTCGATGACCGGCACCAGCAGGTGGATGCCGGGCTCGAGGGTGCGGCTGTACTTGCCGAGTCGCTCGATGACGAATACGGAGGCCTGCGGCACGATCCGGACGGTCTTGAACAGCACGACGGCGAGCAGTCCGATCGCGAGCAGGACGAGCACAGCAGCGGCGTCCACGGGCAGGCCTCTCGATCGAGATCAGGGCAGGTCGGACGAGTAGACCAGCAACGTGGCCCCGTCGACCTGCGCCACGCTCACCTGCTCGCCCACCTCGTGGGGCGGACCGCCGGCGTAGGGCCGCGCCCGCCAGAGCTCGCCGTTCAGCCGCACCTGACCGGTGTCGTCGCTGATCCGCTGCACCACGAGAGCTCGCGAACCCGTGAGCGCACGAGGGTCGGTGCGCTCTGTGGAGCCGCCGCGGTCGAGGGCGTTCTTTACCGGCGGGCGGACCAGCAGCAGCATCGCCGCGCTGACGCCGCCGAAGGCCAGCAGCTGCACCAGCAGGCCGGCACCGACGAAGGCCAGACCCGAAGCGGCCAGCGCACCGATCCCGAACATCCCGAGGACCAGCGTCACCGACAGGACCTCGGACACGACCAGCACGACCCCGAGCACCAGCCAGAGCAGGTCAGCGTCCACGTGCCGGACGCTAGTCGTCTGGCAGCCTGTCCCGGTGGAGCGCGGCGAGGCGGTGCGGACGTACAAGGCGCGGCGCCGCGTCACGCCGGGGCAGGCCGAGGCGCTGCAGCGCCTGTCCGGCGCGTACGGCATCGGACTGGTCGGGCCGGTCGTCGCGCGCGACGTGTTCGGCCGGGATGCCCTGCTGGTGCTGGAGATCGGGTCCGGCATGGGCGAGGCGACGGCAGCCATGGCGGCGGCCGACCCGGACCGCGACCTGCTGGCTGTCGAGGTGCACACGCCGGGTGTCGCTGCCCTGCTGCGCCGGGTGGAGGACCTCGGCCTGACCAACGTGCGGGTCGTCGAGGCGGACGCCCTGCACGTGCTGGAGCGACTGCCCGACGGGAGCCTGGACGAGGTGCGGGTCTTCTTCCCCGACCCGTGGCCGAAGGCGCGGCACCACAAGCGCCGGCTGGTCTCGCCTGCCTTCGTGGAGCGGGTCGCGACGGCGCTGCGGGCAGGCGGGCGGCTGCACGTCGCGACGGACTGGGAGCACTACGCCGAGCAGGTGCTCGACGTGCTTGCGGCGTCTCTGCGCTTCGAGGTCGTGAGCCGCGACAGAGGGGCGCGCCCGGTCACCCGCTTCGAGCAGCGCGGCTGGGACGAGGGACGTCCGTCGTACGACGTCGTCGCCGAGCGCCGCTAGCGACGACCGACGAGCAGGACGACCGCGCCCACGGCCAGGCCGAGCGGGGCGGCGCCCAGCGGGCCGGCGCTGATGCCGGAGCCGGCCACCAGCAGGGTCACCGCGGCGGCCAGCCGGGTCCGCTCGTCGCGCAGCGCGTCGTGCGCCGCGCCGCTGAACGCGCCGAGCAGCGCCAGCCCGGCTGCCGTCGCGACCAGCCGTGGATCGGCGCCCGTCACCACGGCGCTGGTGAGCGGCGCGAGCGCGCCGAGGAGCAGGTACGTCGCGCCCGCCGACACTCCGGCGACCCAGCGGCGGCTGAGGTCGGCGTGCGCGCCCGGGCCGGCGGTGAGGGCGCCGGTGATGGCGGCGAGGTTGACCGTCGGGCCGAGGAACGGCGCGATGGCCATCGAGCCCGCGCCGGTCCCGAGGAGCAGCGCCGTGACCGGCGGCCGGTAGCCCTGCGCCCGCAGGACGGCGATCCCTACGAGGTTCTGCGCGGCCATGGTGACGAGGTACAGCGGTAGCGCCAGCGAGGTCACCGCCTCGACGCTGAGCCCCGGCGCCACTGGGTCGAGTCGTGGGACGACCTGGTCGGGCAGCACCAGAGACGCGTCCAGGGCGACGACCACGACCAGCGCGACCAGCGCTGCCGGACCGGCCAGGCGAGGTGCGCACCGCAGGGCCACCAGCCACGCCAGGACGATCGCGCCCGCCCGCAGCGGCAGGTCCACCACCGCCCGCGCCGGGGCCAGGCAGAAGGGCAGCAGCACCCCGGCCAGGACGGCAGCGCTGAGGGCCGCCGGCAGCCGCTGCAGGACGCTGGCGAGGGGGCGCACCAGACCGGTGAGGGCGATGAGCACGCCGCAGACCAGGAACGCGCCGACCACCGCCGGCAGCCCGCCGTCCACGGCTCCGGTCGTCGCGAGCAGGGCCATCCCGGGAGTGGTCCAGACGACCGACACCGGCAACCGGTAGCGGGTGCTGGCCGCGATGCTCAGCACGCCGAGGGCCAGCCCGAGGGCGAGCAGCGCCGAGCCGACCTGGTCCTCGCTGGCGCCTACCGCGGTGAGGCCTGCGACCACGACAGCGACGGAGCTGGCGTAGCCCAGCAGGGCGGCACTGATGCCCGCAGCGACGGCCTGCCCGGAGACGTCCGCCCGCAGGCTGCTCACGTGCCGGGGGTCAGCACCGCGACGAGCTCCACGTGCTCGGTCATCGGGAACAGGTCGAAGCCGCGGAGCCCGTCGAGCGACCAGCCGGCATCGAGCAGCACCTTGAGGTCGCGAGCGAACGACGCCGGGTCGCAGGCGACGTAGACCAGCCTCCGGGGCCGCATCGACGCGAGCACGCGCGTGACCTCGAGACCGGCTCCGGCGCGCGGCGGGTCGAGCACGACGAGGTCCACCTCGCCCGCCCGCGCGAGGACGGCGCCGTCCACGGGCGCCGTCCGGATGCGGACGTGCGGCAGGTCGTCGGTGTTGCGGGCGGCGTCGGCGCAGGCGCGGGCATCGGCCTCGACCGCGAGGACGTGGCCCTCGGCGCCGACCCGCTCGCCGAGGAGCGCGGCGAACAGGCCCACGCCGGCGTACAGGTCGAGCGCCCGCTCCCCCGGCTGGGGGTCGAGCCCGTCGAGCACCGCCTGCGCCAGCGCTTCGGCGGCACCGGGGTGCACCTGCCAGAAGCCGCCGGCAGCGACCTCGAAGGAGCGGCCCAGCACGGTGTGCCGGACCCCGTGCGGGCCGCGCACGGGACGGCCGTCCACGACGACACCGGCGTCGAGCTCGGGCACCCGTGCCCGGGAGCGGCGCTCGCTGGTGACGGCGACGACGCGCTGGTCCCCCGCCGCGACGACCTCCACACCGGCCGCGCCCGGCCAGCGCAGCGATTCCGCGCCGACGGCCTCGACGCCCTCGCTCGCGATGAGGCAGGAGTCGACCGGCTCGAGGTCGTGGGAGCGGTGCTTGCGCAGGCCGGCGCGGCCAGAGGGAGCCACCGCGAACTGCACGCGGGTGCGCCACCGCAGCCCGTCCGGCGCACCGGGTACCTCCTCCACCACGACGCGGCGGTCGAGTCCCGCGAGGCGCTGCAGCTGCTCCTCGACCAGCGCCGCCTTGAGCAGCCGCTGCGCGGGCAGGGCGACGTGCTGCCAGTCGCAGCCGCCGCAGCGGCCGGGACCGGCGTACGGGCAGGGCCTCTCGACCCGGTCGGACGAGGCCTGCAGCACGTCGACCGCGTCCGCGCGCAGGAACGACGTCGTGCGCGAGGTGACGACCGCGCGCACCCGTTCGCCCGGCAGCGTGTGGCGGACGAAGACCACGCGGCCGTCGGGTGCACGCGCGACGCAGCTGCCGCCCGCAGCGACCGGACCCACGTCGAGCTCGAGCACCTCCCTCTCGGGCAGCGGGTCCGCGACGGCGGCGGGGTGCGACTCGGCCGGACTGTCGGCAGGCGCGTCGGGAGCCCGCTCGGTCACGCCGACGTCTCGCTGGGACGGCGCGAGCCGCCCGGGGCAGAGCCCCCGGCGTCGTCGTCACGACGGCGCTCGGAGCTCCGCAGCTGGTAGGCCACGCTCGTCACCATCACGCCCGGCTGGAACAGCAGCCGCCCCTTGAGCCGCAGCGCGCTCTGGTTGTGCAGCAGCTGCTCCCACCAGTGCCCGACGACGTACTCCGGGATGAAGACGGTGACCACGTCGCGCGGGCTCTGGCGGCGCATGTCGCGGACGTACTCGAGCACCGGCCGGGTGATCTCCCGGTAGGGCGAGTCGATCACGGTGAGCGGCACGGGGAGGTCACGGCGGTCCCACTCGTCCTGCAGGGCGCGGGCCTCCTCCGCGTTGACGGTCGCCGTCGAGCTGGCGCCGGAGGGCATCGTGCCGCTGCCCAGCCGCAACCACGCGGTCGTGCTGGTGTCGAAGGTGCACAACCCGACGCTGCGCGCGCTGGCGTACGCCCGTGCC
>JBKJQM010000310.1:0-5046 GCA_046594005.1 Mycobacteriales bacterium | reverse complement strand
TCGGACGCCGAGCGCGCCGCCGCCGAGGCCGGCCGCGTCCAGCGGTTCCGCGAGCAGACCCGCGAGCTGCGCATGCGGCTCGCCGACGAGGCCGAGCACCGCTTCGGGCGCAAGGTCGCCTGGGGCGCCCAGGCCGGCGCCACCCGGCAGCTGTTCACCACGCAGTCCGTACCCGTCATGACCCGGCTGCGGCAGCCCGAGCGCCTCGTCCTCGACACCCTCGTCGAGGCCGGCGTCGCGCGGTCCCGCTCCGACGCCCTGGCGTGGTGCGTCCGGCTGGTCGGACAGCACTCCGAGGACTGGCTCGCCGAGCTGCGCAGCAGCCTCGAGGCCGTCCAGCGGCTGCGCGAGCAGGGCCCGGACGGCGCGCCCGCCGGGGCGTAGCCCACGGGAGCACGGCGGAGTCGTACAGTCGCCCCGTGAGCGCGCCCGACACGTTCCCGGCGAGCACGAGCAGCGTGCCCGCGGCGCGGGTTCTGGTCTGCCGGACGCTGCTGCAGTGGGGCCTGCACGAGGCCAACGACCTCGCCCAGATGCTGGTCTCCGAGCTCGTCACGAACGCCGTCCTGCACGCCCGCACGGAGTTCACCGTCGCGGTGCGCCGGATCGGCGAGCGGGTCCGCATCACGGTGACCGACGGCTCCCGGTCGCTGCCGCAGCAGCGGCGCTACGGGTCGGACTCGACCACCGGTCGAGGCCTGCGGCTGGTCGCCTCGCTGTCCGCCGACTGGGGGGTCGACCCGGATAGCGGCGGCAAGTCCGTCTGGTTCGAGGTGCGCGCCGACGGCGCCACGGACGCCACCTACGAGGACTGGGCGGACGAGGTCGACGTCGACGCGCTGCTCAGCGCCTTCGACGACGACGCCGACGCAGCGGACGTGCCGACGGTCCGAGCACTCGCGGCCTGACGGCGGAACGGGTGCCCCCGGCAGGATTCGAACCTGCGCCTACGCCTCCGGAGGGCGCCGCTCTATCCCCTGAGCTACGGGGGCTCGGGGCGGCCAGGACGCTACCAGTGAGCACCTGCGCCAGTGCCCGTCATCAGCGCTGCAGATCGGCTGTGTAGCGTCCGGCCACATGTCGAGCAGCCTGGGTCGCGTCCTCGTGGTCGACGACGACGACGTGATCCGCCAGCTCATCACCGTCAACCTCGAGCTCGAGGGCTTCGAGGTCGCCACCGCCGTGGACGGGCAGGACTGCCTCGACAAGGTCAAGGACGTCGAGCCGGACGTGATCACGCTCGACATCATGATGCCGAGGCTCGACGGCTGGGAGGCCGCCGGCCGGTTGCGCGCCGACCCCGAGACCGCCGGGATCAAGGTGGTCCTGCTGTCCGCGCGCGCCCAGGAGGCCGACCTGGCCCGCGGGAGCCGGATCGGCGTGGACGCCTACCTGACCAAGCCGTTCGACCCGGACGAGCTCATCGAGGTCGTCCGCCGGCTGGCCGGGCTGCCCCCGGCGTAACCCGGCTACTTCGTGGGAGCGGCGCTCGGGACCGCCGGCGGGATCGTGACGGTCGTGGACGGGCTGTCGGTCGCCGGCGCCGCCTTGAGCGGACCGGTCTCGCTGGTGCCGGTGCAGGCGGAACCGGGCTCGGGAGCCTGCGGCCCGCCGCTGTAGGCGTCGAGGAACTGGTCCACGCGCTTGTCGTCGGCGCTCGTGACGCTCAGGCGGCGGCCCCAGGCGGTCAGGTCGATCGGGTTCGACTGGTCCGGGATGGGGCTGAGCATGCGGTACTGCTGGCCCTCGACCTTGGCCGTCAGCGCCTCGATGTCGGCCTTGCTCGCCTTGCTGCTGTAGGTCACCCAGACCGCGCCGTGCTCGAGCGAGTGCACGGCGTGCTCCGGCGCGATCGGCTCGGTGTAGACCGCGCAGGTCTGCGGGGCGGCGTTGTGGTCGCCGCCGTTCGGCGGGGTCTGCGCGTACTTCACGGTGCCGGCGACGTGGTTGCGCGGGATCTTGGCGAGGTCCGAGGCCACGGCAACGCCCTTGATGCCCTTGTCGGGGTTGCGCAGGACGTCCGAGACGCCGCCGCCCTGGTTCATCGCGGCGTAGACCAGGATCCCGATGAGCGCCACGGCGAGCACCGCCGACCCGACCGCCGTGCCCCAGGGGAAGGGCTTGGCGACCTTCGTCGGGGCGGCGCGGCGGTTCCCGCGGCTGGGCGGCGTGGACTTCGGCATGCGGAGGATCCGTCCTGGTCTGAGGTGCGGCTGCGCGGGTGGTCCGCGCGGCGGCGGCCCTCCGTGCGACGAGCGGAGCCGGGCGGGCGTTCCCGCCGGCGGTCGTCCGGAAGTCTAGGTGCGCCCGGGAGCTAGCCTGGACAGGTGACTCCTGTCGAGCTCGGCGCCGCCGTGCGCGCTGCCGTGGTGGCTGCGGTCGAGGCCGGTGAGCTGGCCCTGACGCCGCCTGCCGAGGTCGCCGTCGAGCGCCCGAGGGTCGCCTCCCACGGGGACTACGCGACGAGCATCGCCCTCCAGCTGGCCAAGCCCGCGGGCCGGCCGCCGCGCGAGGTCGCCGAGCTGGTCGCGGCCCGGCTGCGCACCGCAGAGGGGGTCGACTCCGTCGAGGTCGCCGGCCCCGGCTTCCTCAACATCCGCCTCGCCCAGGCCTCGCTCGGCCAGGTGGCCGTCGCCGTGCTGCAGGCCGGCGCGGCCTACGGCACCAACACCACCGCCGCCGGTCAGCGGGTCAACCTCGAGTTCGTCAGCGCCAACCCGACCGGGCCGATCCACATCGGCGGCGTCCGGTGGGCCGCCGTCGGCGACGCGCTCGGTCGGCTGCTCGAGGCCAGCGGCGCCGAGGTCGTCCGGGAGTACTACGTCAACGACGCCGGCGTGCAGATCGACCGGTTCGCCGCGTCGCTGCACGCGGCCGCCACCGGTCAGCCGGTGCCCGAGGACGGCTACGCCGGTGCCTACGTCGCGGAGTGGGCGCAGCGCGTCCTCGAGGGCGAGCCCGACCTGCTCGAGCGCGACGACGCCGTCGAGCAGTTCCGGGTCCTCGGGCTGCAGGTCGCCCTCGAGGAGATCCGGGCCTCCCTGGCCGGCTTCGGCGTCGAGTTCGACGTGTGGTTCTCCGAGCTGTCGCTCAAGGGCTCCGGTGCCGTCGACCGGGCGCTGGACCGGCTGCGCGAGCAGGGCCACGTCTACGAGCAGGACGGCGCGGTCTGGCTGCGCACGACCGACTTCGCCGACGACAAGGACCGTGTCCTGGTCAAGAGCGACGGGTCCGGCACCTACTTCCTGTCCGACGCCGCCTACTACGTCGACAAGCGCAGCCGCGGCTTCGACCGCTGCCTCTACATGCTCGGCGCGGACCACCACGGCTACGTCGGGCGGCTGCGGGCGCTGGCCGCCTGCGCCGGTGACGACCCGGACACCAGCATCGAGGTGCTGATCGGACAGCTCGTCAACGTGCTCAAGGCCGGCGAGCCCGTCCGGATGTCCAAGCGCGCCGGCAACATCGTCACCCTCGAGGACCTCGTCGAGCTGGTCGGCGTCGACGCCGCGCGCTACACGCTGGCCCGGTCGTCCGCCGACTCGTCGATGGACCTCGACGTCGACGTCGTCACCCGCAAGTCCAGCGACAACCCGGTCTTCTACGTGCAGTACGCCGCGACCCGTGCCGCCTCGGTCCTGCGCAACGCGGCCGAGCTGGGCCTCGAGCTGCCCGACACCGCTGACCTGTCCCTGCTCAGCCACCCGCGCGAGACCGAGCTGCTGCTGGCCCTTGCGGAGTTCCCGCAGGTGGTCGCCACGGCCGCCGAGCTGCGCGAGCCGCACCGGGTCGCGCGCTACCTCGAGGAGAAGGTCGCTAAGGCGGCGCAGCGCTTCTGGGACGACTGCCAGGTCCTGCCGAAGGGCGACGAGGAGGTCGCGCCGACGACCGCTCCCCGGCTGCTGCTCTGGCGCGCGACCCGGATCGTCCTCGAGAACGGCCTGCGGCTGCTGGGCGTCACCGCCCCGGAGCGCATGTGATGAGCGTCAACGACCTCGAGCCCGTCGTCTGGCCGGCCAACGCCGCGCGCAGCGACGCGGGCGTCCTGACCGTCGCGGGCGTCGACGTCCGCGACCTGGCGGAGGAGTTCGGCACCCCGGCGTACGTCCTGGACGAGGACGACTTCCGCGGTCGCTGCCGCAGCTGGCGGGACGCCTTCGTCGAGGGCGACGTCTACTACGCCGGCAAGGCCTTCCTCTGCACCGCCATCGCCCGCTGGGTGGCGGAGGAGGGGCTGTCGCTCGACGTCTGCACCGGCGGCGAGCTGGCGGTCGCGCTGAAGGCCGGCTTCCCCGCCGAGCGCCTGCTGTTCCACGGCAACAACAAGTCGGTCGGCGAGATGGAGCGTGCGGTCGGCGTCGGCGTCGGGCGCTTCGTCGTCGACAGCTTCGACGAGCTCGCCCGTCTCGCGACGGTCGCCGAGCGCAACGGCGTGCGCCAGAAGGTCTACGTGCGCGTCACGCCCGGCGTGGAGGCCCACACCCACGAGTACGTCCAGACCGGCCAGGAGGACCAGAAGTTCGGGTTCTCCCTGGCCAGCGGCGCGGCTGCCGAGGCGGTGCGCCGCATCCTGGTGCTGCCCTCCCTCGACCTGGTCGGGCTGCACTGCCACATCGGCTCGCACATCTTCGACGTCCACGGCTTCAAGCTCGCAGCGCACCGCATGGTCGGGCTGCTCGGGGCGATCCGCGAGGAGCACGGCATCGAGCTGCCCGAGCTCGACCTCGGTGGTGGGCAGGGCATCGCCTACACCGCAGCCGACGACCCGATGGACGTCTTCGACTACGCCGCCGGTCTGCGGGCGATCGTCGACAAGGAGTGCGCTGCGCTCGGTCTCGCGGTGCCCCGACTGGCCGTCGAGCCGGGCCGTGCGCTGGCCGGGCCGTCGACCGTGACGCTCTACGAGGTCGGCACCGTCAAGGAGCTCCCGGGGCTGCGCACCTACGTCAGCGTCGACGGCGGCATGAGCGACAACATCCGAACCGCTCTGTACGACGCCCGCTACACCGCCGTCCTGGCCTCCCGCCGCTCCTCGGCCGAGCCGCG
>JBKJQM010000227.1:0-9199 GCA_046594005.1 Mycobacteriales bacterium | reverse complement strand
CGTGCTGGCGGGCAGCCTCCACGACCACAGCACCGACAGCGACGGCGACGCACCGTCGGAGCTCGTCGCTGCGTACGTCCGTGCGCACGCGCGCGAGCTGGGTCTGGACTTCCTCAGCCTGACCGAGCACTCGGACCTGTTCCCGGCGTCGACGGCCGGTGCCGACCCCTGGAGCCGCAGCGCCGACGTGTGCGACCGGTTCACCGGTGACGGGTTCGCGCTCCTGCGCGGCTTCGAGTGGACGAACGACCAGCAGAACCACCTGAACGTCATCGGCTCCGCAGGCTGGGTCCGGCGTGACGAGTCGTTCTCGATGCTGCCGTTCTGGCGTTGGCTGGCCACGGACCCGGGCCCGGTGACGAACCCGCTGCTGCCTGCGCTCGGCGGCGCCGACGGAGTCGGGCAGTTCAACCACCCGTCCAGCAAGGGCCCGTTGAACTGGGACGACTACACCTACGACGCTGGCGCTGCTGCGGTCATGGCGACGATCGAGGTCCGCGAGCGGGCGGCCGGCTGGTACTGGTTCGCCCTGTCGCGGGGCTGGACGGTCGGACCGGTCATGAACGGCGACTTCCACCCGTGGGCGGCCAGCGGGCTGCTCACCACCGCAGCCCCCGGTGTGACCAGCCCGTACCCGCTGCACCGCAGCCTGGTGGTGGCGCGCGACGCCTCACCCGCTGCGCTGCTCGAGGCGCTGCGCGCGCGCCGGACCGCGGCCAGCGACGCGCCGGACCTGTGGGCGACGCTGCGCACCCGCGACGGCGCCTGGATGGGCTCGACCGTTGCGGCCGCGCCCGGGGAACAGGTGCGGCTGGTCGTCGACGCCGGCACCGGCACCGGCCGCATCAGGTCGGTGTCGCTCGTGCAGGACGCGCCCTTCGACGACATCGCCGCCGCGCACTTCTTCGGGGACAACGCCCTGGGCGTCGAGTCGCAGCACACTGCCGCCTACGTCGAGCAGCACCGGCGCTACGTCGTGAGCGGCGGCCGGGCGACCTACAAGGGCGGACAGGACGCCCCCCCGCCAGGGACGGTCGCCAGCACATCCGCATGGGAGACCGGTGCGCGTACGGCCCGGCTGTCCTGGACGGTCCCGTCGACGCCGAGCCCCCGACCCGACGGCGCTCACTGGGCCTACGCCGTGGTCACGCGCGACGACGGCGCGCGGGCGACGACGGCGCCCGTACTCGTCGCGGCTCGCTAGGACTGCTGCGCTCGGCTCCGCAGCCGTGCGGCGGCCGCGGCCAGCGCCAGCACGCCGAGGCCGGACAGCGGCGCAGCGCCGCCCGTCGCAGGAAGGGCGGCTCCCGACGGCGCCGATCCCTCGAGTCGCGCCGGAGCTGCTGCAGCCCGCGCACCGGTGGTCCGGGGCCGGTCGCTGCGGGCGCCGACGGGACCGCCCGCCGCGGTCACGACGCGACTGCCCTTCACCGACTGCCAGCTCGAGGCGTGCGCCACCGTCGCCCGGGGGTCTTCGCGGTCGCTGATGAACCAGAAGTCGCTCTTCACCCGCTCAGGGGTCACGTCCAGGACCGCGAACCCGTGCCCGATCCCGTCCAGGTAGCGGATGTTGGGGTTGTCGGTCTGCAGGCCGCTGGTCGCGGCCTCCGCCGCCACCGGGTCGCCGAAGATCTCCGCGAAGCCGTCGCTGGTGACCGACGGGCACACGAACTCGACCCCGACGCTGTTGTTCAGCGGACCGGCTGGCGCGTACGTGCCGGGGTCCAGCGGGAGGTCGTTGGCCCACGACGAGTGGATGTCCCCGGTGAGCACGACCGGGTCCCCGCCCGACGCGGCCATGGCGGCCAGCACCTGGCGCTGGTCGTCCTGGTAGCCGTCCCACTGGTCGCTGTTGAAGGCCGGGTCACCGAGCCCGAGCTGGCCCAGCAGCTCCTGGCCCGGGACCGCCTTGGCCAGGGCGACCCGCGTGAAGACGGTCTGGTTGCCGATCAGGTGCCACCGCGTGCTGCCCGACGTCAGCCCGTCCGTCAGCCACTGCATCTGAGCGGGCTCCAGCAGCTGGCGCGCCGGATCGGCCAGGGCCACGGCGTCGGCCGCTGCGAGCGCCCCCGTCGCTCCGGGGACCTGCTGGCTGCGGTTCTGCCGGGTCTCCAGCACCGAGAGGTCGGCCAGCGGCCCGAAGGAGAAGCGCCGCCAGAAGCGCGTGCCCGCGGCACCGCGCTGGTCCGGCAGCCGGATCGGCATCCACTCCAGGTACGCCTGGTAGGCCTGCTTCCGGCGCTCGACGAAGGTCCCCTCGACGCCCTCGGTGTGGTTCTCCGCGCCGCCGTCGTAGCTGTCGTTCGCCACCTCGTGGTCGTCGAAGACGACGATCCACGGGTGCGCGGCGTGCGCCGCCTGCAGGTCGGGGTCGGTCTTGTACTGCGCGTGCCGCCGGCGGTCGTCCGACAGCCGCACCATCTCGGTCGCCGGGACGTGGTCGCGGCGCCCCACGAGGGTCTTCGGGCCGTACCTGTCCTCGCCGTTGCCGTACTCGTAGAGGTAGTCGCCCAGGTGCAGCACGAGGTCGAGGTCGTCGCGGGCGGCGACGTGGCGGTAGGCCGAGAAGTAGCCGCCCGTCCAGTTCGAGCAGCTGACGAAGGCCAGGCGCAGCGCGTGCAGGCGGCCGTCGTCCGCCGCGGTCTGCGTACGGCCCACCCGGCTCGTCTGCCCGAGCGCGCGGAACCGGTACCAGTAGCGGGTGTACGGCTCCAGGCCGGTGACGTCGACCTTGACCGTGTGGTCGTCGGCCGCTGCGGTGCGGACGGTCCCGCGGCGACGCACCCGCTGGAAGCCGGGGTCCTCGGCGAGCTCCCACACCACCGACGTGGCTGCGCCGCGGCCGCTCCCGGGCGTCGCGTCGGCGGAGGGCGTCACGCGGGTCCAGAGGACGACGGACGTGCCGAGCGGGTCGCCGCTCGCGACGCCGTGGCCGAAGACGCCCTGCGCGGCCTGCGCGGGACGGCTCGCGCCGCCCAGGCCGGTGGCCACGGCGCCGGCGGCGCCGGCCTTGAGCAGGTCGCGGCGGGTCAGGTGCAGCGGGGCCATGCGTCCTCCACGGTCGAGCCGGACCTCCGGCCACGGCGAGAAGACGCTGCCCGACGGGGGCGTACGGCGAGTGGCGTCGCGGTGAACACCGGCGGTGCGTCCGCTGGACGCTGAGTGGCTCCCGCCGACTCGCCCGCGGTTGGTCATCCGACGTCCACCTGCACCTGGCCGTTCGGTCATCTGGCCTGCGGAGCCTGATCGGCATGCGAGTGCTGGCCCACCGTGGCCTGGTCGACCCCTCCCGTCCCGAGAACACCCTCGCCGCGGTCACCGCAGCCCTGGACGCCGGCGCCGACGGCGTCGAGGTGGACGTGCGCCTCACGGCCGACGGCGTGCTGGCCCTGTCCCACGACGACGACCTCGGCCGGGTGGCGGGGGTGCGCCTGCCGATCAGCCGCACGCCGTGGACGGTGCTGGAGGAGGCGGCCGGCGCGCAGGGCCTGCGGCTCGCCCGCGCCGGCGAGGTGCTCCTGGCGGCTGCCGGCCGCCGCGTCGTGCTCGAGGCGAAGCCGGCGCCGCCGGGTGCAGCAGCGCAGCGCACCGCGCGTGCGCTCACCGCTCAGCTGGTGGCGCTGCGCCGGACCGGGCTGCTGCTGGACGTCACGGTGTCCTCGTTCTCACCCGGGCTGCTCGGCCACGTCCGACGGCTGCTCCCGGCGGACCTGGGCGTACGCACGGCCCTGCTCGGGGGACCGCTCGTGCGTCCCTCGTCACTGGTGCGGCAGGCGCTGCGCGAGGGCCACGACGAGGTCCACCCGCACGTCGGCGCCCTGCTGCGTTCGCCGCGCTCCGTGGCGCAGGCGCACGGCACCGGCCTGCTCGTGGTGCCGTGGACGGTCAACGCGGACCGCGACGTGCTGCGCCTGTCCCGGCTCGGCGTCGACGGCGTCATCACGGACGTGCCGCGTGAGGTCGCCCGCACGCTCGTCGCGACGAGCGTCCGTCAGGCCTCCTGAGGCGTCAGGCCGCGCTGGCGGACCGCAGCTGCTCACGCGCCGCCTTGGCGGCGAGGACGGGTACGAAGGTCCGCACGCGGGCCCCGTCGAACCGGGCCACCATCTGGGCGAAGCGCTCCTCGACCACATCGGCGGGCAGGCGGCCTGCGAACTGCTGGATCAGCTGCTGCTGGCTCGTGTGCAGCTGGCGCTCTTCGTCGTCACGTCGTCCGGTCATCAGGTGGCCTTCCGGTCGGGGCGGTCGTCCGAGTCTGACCCGCTCAGGTGAACGGCGCGTGAACGGACGGCGAGAAGCGGGTTCCAGGAGCCCCGAGGCGTTCAGCGACCGTTCACGTCGTGTCCCCGCCGTGTGCACTTGTGCTCCCTAGCGTCGTCTGCAGTGGAGCGGGAGGACCGCTCCAATCTCCCGAGAGGAACCCTGTGAAGCTTTCACGTGCGAGTCGGCTGACCGGCCTGGCGCTCGGCGCCGCCCTGGTCGTCACAGCGTGCGGGACCGACGAGAACACCGACACCACGGCCGCGACCGGCAGCAGCGCTCCCAGCAGCGCCGTGGCGTGCGGCAGCGGCAGCCTGACCGGTGCCGGCTCGAGCGCTCAGAAGAACGCCGTCGACGAGTGGGTCAAGGGCTTCCAGTCCCAGTGCTCCGGCGCGAACGTCAACTACCAGTCGGTGGGCTCCGGCGCCGGCATCGAGCAGTTCATCGCCGGCACCGTGGACTTCGCCGGGTCGGACTCGGCGCTCAAGCCCGAGGAGCAGCCGAAGGCCGACGCCCGCTGCGCCACCGGCAAGGCGATCAACCTGCCGATGGTCGTCGGCCCGGTCGCCGTCGCCTACAACCTGCAGGGCGTCGAGGACCTCGTCCTCGACGGACCCACCATCGCCAAGATCTTCGCCGGGAAGATCACCAAGTGGGACGACGCCGCCATCCAGGCGCTGAACCCCGACGCCAAGCTCCCGTCGACCGGGGTCCAGGCCTTCCACCGCTCGGACTCCTCGGGCACCACGGACAACTTCACCAAATACCTGGTCGCCGCGGCCGGCGCTGACTGGACGTACGACAAGGGCAAGGAGTGGAAGGCTCCCGGCGGTCAGGGCGCGAAGGGCTCCGACGGCGTCGCGGCCGGCGTCAAGCAGACCGACGGCGGCATCGGCTACATGGAGCTCTCGTTCGTCGAGAACGCCGGTCTCAAGGCCGCGAAGATCGACACCGGGGCCGGCGAGCCCGTCGAGCTCACCACCGACGCGGCGAGCACCGCCGTCGAGGCCGCCGAGGTCAAGGGCACCGGCAGCGACCTGGCGCTCTCGATCGACTACGCCACCAAAGCGGCCGGCGCATACCCGATCGTCCTCGTGACGTACGAGATCGTCTGCGAGAAGGGGACTGCCGCCGACAAGCTGGAGCTGCTCAAGAGCTTCCTCACCTACACCTCCAGCGAGGCCGGCCAGTCCGCCATCGCCGAGGTCGGCTACGCACCGCTGCCCGCCTCGATCGTCGAGAAGGTCCGCACCTCCGTGGGCGCGTTGTCCTAGCGCGTTCCAGCGGTCGCCCCGACGGATGCTCCACTATCCGGCGGGGCGATCGCACGTCCGCCCCGCGCCACGACCGGCCACGACACCTGGAGAGCGATGAGCATCGGTGCGATGCCGCCCGCCGCGGACACCCGTTCCGGCGCGCCCGCTGACGGACCCGAGGGACGGGGCAGCACCCTTCCCCGGACGGGCGGCGCCGGCGGCGAGCGGGCGGGTGACCGGGTGTTCCGGGGCCTGAGCCTGGGCTCCGGCCTCGTGGTCCTCGGCGTCATCGTCGCGATCGCCCTGTTCCTGATCGTGCGGGCGGTGCCGGCCCTGCGGGCCAACGAGGCGAGCTTCTTCACGGAGCGGACGTTCTTCCCGAACGGCAGCCCGCCGGTGTTCGGCATCGCGGCGCTCGCCTTCGGCACGGTGGTGTCGTCGGTGCTCGCCCTGGTGATCGCGTTCCCGGTGGCGATGGGGGTGGCGCTGTTCATCAGCCACTACGCGCCGCGCCGCGCCGCCTCGGTGCTCGGCTACGTCGTGGACCTGCTGGCAGCCGTGCCGAGCGTCGTCTACGGCCTGTGGGGCATCTACTTCCTGGGCCCGCGCATCCTTGACACGTCGGCGTTCCTCGAGCAGCACCTCGGCTGGATCCCGCTGTTCACGACGGAGAACCAGACGTACGGCCGCTCGATGCTGCTGGCCGGCGTCGTCCTGGCGATCATGATCCTCCCGATCATCGCGTCGCTGTCCCGCGAGGTGTTCCTGCAGGTCCCGCGCGAGCAGCAGGAGGCCGCACTGGCCCTCGGGGCGACGCGCTGGGAGGTCGTCCGGACCGCCGTGCTGCCCTTCGGCCGGCCGGGGGTCATCGGCGCCACCATGCTCGGGCTGGGACGTGCGCTCGGCGAGACGATCGCGGTGGCGCTGGTGCTGTCGTCCTCGTTCGACATCGACCTGCACATCCTGCAGCCGGGTGGCAACACCATCGCCGCCAACATTGCCAACGGCTTCGGCGAGGCGAACCAGATCGGCCGCGGGGCGCTCATCGCCAGTGGGCTGGTGCTGTTCGCCATCACCCTGGTGGTCAACGTGATCGCCCGCGCGGTCATCTACCGGCGCCGCGAGTTCGCAGGAGGGGCGGCATGAGCTCGATGGCACAGGACCGCACGCAGGTGCACGTCCGACCGAGCGGCCGGCTGCCCTCCTGGGCCCCAGCTGCGGTGGGCGCCGGCGCGGCCTTCCTCACGCTCGGCCTGTTCGCCGTCACAGACCTGCAGGGCACGGCCGGCTTCGTCCTCGTCACGGTCCTGCTGTTCGGCGTCGTGCTGGTCAGCCTGGCGGGGGCGGTCGAGGGCCGCCGTCGCGCGGTGGACCGGCTGGCCTCGGTGCTCGTCACCCTGGCCTTCGCCCTCGCGCTGCTGCCGCTGGGCGCCCTCGTGGCGTACGGCATCTCTCAGGGATCGGCGCGCTTCGACGGGGAGTTCTTCACGCACTCCCTGCGCAACATCGGCGCGCGCGACGCCGGCGGCGGGGCCTACCACGCGATCGTCGGCACGGTGGAGCAGGTCGGCATCGCGACGCTGATCACCGTGCCGCTCGGGCTGCTCGCCGCGGTCTACGTCGTGGAGTACGGCCGCGGCCGTCTCGCCGCCACCATCCGCTTCTTCGTCGACGTCATGACGGGCATCCCGTCGATCGTGGCGGGGCTGTTCGTGCTGTCGTTCTGGGTGCTCGGCCTGGGTCGCGGCTTCTCCGGCTTCGCGGCCGCGCTGGCACTCTCGGTGCTGATGCTCCCGATCGTCATCCGCACCTCCGAGGAGATGCTCAAGCTCGTCCCGGGGGCGCTGCGCGAGGCGAGCCTGGCCCTCGGCGTGCCGACGTGGAAGACCGTCCTGCGCATCGTCCTGCCGACAGCGCTGCCGGGCATCGTCACGGGTGTCATGCTCGCCGTCGCCCGGGTCGCGGGTGAGACCGCGCCGGTGCTGCTGACGGCGTTCGGCTCGCCGTCCATCAACCCGGACCCGTTCGGCGGGCCGCAGGCGTCGCTGCCGCTGATGGTGTTCCAGGAGGCGGGACAGCCGCAGGCCACGTCCGTCAACCGCGCGTGGACCGCCGCCCTCGTCCTCATCCTGATCGTCATGACGCTCAACCTGGTGGCCCGCCTGGTCACCAGCCGCAGCACGCTCAAGAAGGGCTGACCGCCATGGCCAAGCGCATCGAGACCAAGGCCCTCAACGCCTACTACGGGTCGTTCCGCGCGATCGAGGACGTCAGCGTCGCGATCGAGCCCAAGACGATCACGGCCCTGATCGGCCCGTCCGGCTGCGGCAAGTCGACGTTCCTGCGCACGCTCAACCGGATGCACGAGGTGGCGCCGGGTGGGCGCGTCGAGGGGCAGGTCCTGCTCGACGACGACGACATCTACGCCAAGGGCGTCGATGCGACCGGCGTCCGCCGCACCATCGGCATGGTCTTCCAGCGTCCGAACCCGTTCCCCACCATGTCGATCCTGGACAACGTCGTGGCGGGTCTGCGGCTCAACGGGATCGGGCGCAAGGCCGACCTCGAGCAGGCGGCCGAGCGGTCGCTGCGCGGGGCCAACCTGTGGAACGAGGTGAAGGACCGGCTCGGCAAGCCCGGCGGCAGCCTGTCGGGTGGTCAGCAGCAGCGGCTCTGCATCGCCCGCGCCATCGCGGTCGAGCCGTCCGTGCTGCTGATGGACGAGCCGTGCTCCGCGCTCGACCCGGTGTCCACGCTCGCCATCGAGGACCTGATGACCGAGCTCAAGGACAGCTTCACCATCGTCATCGTCACGCACAACATGCAGCAGGCCGCGCGCGTCTCGGACCGCACCGGCTTCTTCACCATCGAGGGCACCGGCCAGCCGGGGCGGCTCGTCGAGATCGACGACACGCAGAAGATCTTCACCAACCCGGGTGAGAAGCGGACCGAGGACTACATCACCGGGCGATTCGGCTGAGCCGACGAGAGGCAGGGCACGACCGTGCGTGACAGCTACCACGACCAGCTCGACGCGTTGACCGACGGGCTGGTCGAGATGAGCCGGCTCGCCGCTGAGGCGGTGACGTCGGCGACGTCGGCGATCGTGGGGATGGACCTGCAGGCTGCTGAGAGCGTCGTGAGCGGCGACGCCCTCATCAACGACCTCTTCCGCTCGCTGGACGCGATGGCCTTCGACCTCCTGGCTCGGCAGCAGCCGGTGGCCTCCGACCTGCGGACCCTCGTCACGTCGTTGCGGATGGCCAGCGACCTGGAACGCGCCGGCGACTACGCCGTGCACATCGCCAAGGTCGCCCGGCGCCGCTATCCGACGCCGGTCCTGTCGGCTGCGCTGAGCGCGACGGTGTGCGAGATGGGTGAGCGGACCGCGTCCATCACGCGGAAGGCCGGGCAGGTGATCCGGGGCCGCGACCTCGGCCTCGCCCAGCAGCTGCTGGACGACGACGATGCCGTGGATGCCCTGCACCGCAGCCTGTTCCACCAGATGCTGGCCTGCTCACCGCCGCTGCCCGCGGAGGAGATCATCGACATCACGCTCGTCGGCCGCTACTACGAGCGGCTGGCCGACCACGCCGTGGCGGTCTCGAGCGCCGTGAGCTACCTCGTCACCGGGCGCCACGGCGTGGTCGGCCAGCCGCTCGTAGTAGCGGCCGACGAGCGTG
>JBKJQM010000157.1:0-6604 GCA_046594005.1 Mycobacteriales bacterium | reverse complement strand
CCGTGTGGGTCGGGCCCACCGTCAGCACAGCCGGGGTCATGACGTCGCCACCCCGACCCCCCGAGGAGCTCCCGGTGCTGGTGCGCGACGTCATGACCCCGGCTGTGCTGACGGTGGGCCCGACCCACACGGTGCGTCAGGTGGCCCAGCAGATGGCCGGCCGCAAGGTCGGTGCCGCTGTCGTGCTCGACCCCGAGGCTGACGGCCCGGGCATCCTCACCGAGCGCGACGTCCTCGAGGCGGTCGCCGGTGGCCAGGACCTCGACAGCGAGCTGGCCGCCGACCACCTGACGCCGGACGCGGTGGCGGGCGAGCCGGACTGGGACCTCGACAAGGCAGCGGCGGCCATGGTCGCCGGCGGCTTCCGCCACCTGGTCATCTGCGAGGGCTCGGACGTCGTGGGGGTGCTGTCGGTCCGCGACATCGTCCGCGTCTGGAGCTCCGCGCGGGCCTCGGCGGGCGCGTAGTCCGCTGAGCCGGCTGGCAGACTGGCTGCGCGGCGATCCCGCGCCCCCGTGACCGGCCACCTGCACCGGACGCCCCGCTCCCGGTAGGACACCCGTGCTCTCGACGCCCTCCGACGCCTTCCACGTCTACGACACGACGCTGCGCGATGGCACGCAGATGGAGGGCCTCGTGCTCTCCGTCAACGACAAGCTGTCCATCGCCCGTCACCTGGACGACCTCGGCGTCGGCTTCATCGAGGGCGGCTGGCCGGGGGCGAACCCCAAGGACGCGGAGTTCTTCCGGCGGGCACGCACCGAGCTCCACCTGCAGACGGCGCAGCTGGCGGCGTTCGGCTCGACCCGCCGCCCGGGTGGTGACGTCGCCGCGGACCTGGCCCACCTGCGGGAGTCCGGCGCCGGCGTCGTCACCCTGGTGGCCAAGGCCGACGTCCGCCACGTCGAGCGCGCGCTGCGCACCACGCGCGAGGAGAACCTCGAGATGGTGCGTGACAGCGTCACGCACCTGAAGGGCGAGGGGCAGCGGGTGTTCCTCGACGCCGAGCACTTCTTCGACGGCTACGCGACAGATCCCGCGTACGCGGTCGAGGTCCTGCGCGTCGCTGCCGAAGCCGGCGCCGACGTCCTGGTGCTGTGCGACACCAACGGCGGGATGCTGCCGTACCGGCTGTCCCAGGTCGTTGCCGACGTGGTCGCGATCGGCCTACGGGTCGGCATCCACGCCCACGACGACACCGCCTGCGCCGTGGCGAACTCGCTGGCCGCTGTCGACGCCGGAGCGACGCACGTGCAGGGCACCGCCAACGGCTACGGCGAGCGGTGCGGCAACGCCGACCTGTTCAGCGTGGTCGCTGCGCTGGAGGCCAAGGTGGGCAAGCAGGTGCTGCCGCAGGGACGGCTGGTCGAGCTGGGCCGCGTCGCGCACGCCGTCGCGGAGGTCGCCAATCTCGCCCCCGACCCCCACCAGCCGTGGGTCGGCGCCAGCGCCTTCGCCCACAAGGCCGGCCTGCACGTGAGCGCCGTCAAGGCCGACCCCGACCTCTACCAGCACGCCGACCCCGCCGTCGTGGGCAACGACATGCGCCTGCTGGTCAGCGAGCTGGCCGGTCGCGCCACCATCGAGCTCAAGGGCAGGGCGCTCGGGCTGGAGCCGGACCGCGACACCGTGGCGCGCGTGATCGACCGCGTGAAGGGCCTCGAGGCGGTCGGCTACAGCTTCGAGGCCGCCGAGGCGAGCTTCGAGCTGCTGCTGCGCGAGGAGATGGGGGAGCGGCCGCACTACTTCGACCTCGAGTCCTGGCGGGTCATCGTCGAGATGCGCGGCGACCAGGTGGTCTCCGAGGCCACCGTGAAGCTGCACGCCAAGGGCGAGCGGATCGTCGCCACCGGCGAGGGCAACGGGCCGGTGCACGCGCTCGACATGGCGCTGCGCAGCGCGCTCCAGTCGCTGTACCCGGGCCTGGCCCGCCTCGAGCTCGTCGACTACAAGGTCCGCATCGTGAGTGGCGAGCACGGCACGGACGCGGTCACGCGGGTGCTCGTGGAGACCTCGGACGGCGTCACCGAGTGGGACACCGTCGGCGTCCACGAGAACGTCATCGCCGCCTCGTGGCAGGCGCTCGAGGAGGCCTACACGACCGGCCTGCTCCGGCAGGCAGCGGACCGGGCCTGACGCTCGAGGCGAGCAGTAGCCTCGACCGGGTCCGTCCCGCTCTCCCCGGAAGGGGGTCCGACCCGCGTGCGCATCGCCCGCTTCGCCCGTGCCGGCGACATCTCGTACGGCCTCGTGCAGGGCGGCGGGGACGACCCCGCCGACCTGGTGATCGCGCCGCTGACCGGCCACCCGCTGTTCGACCCGACCCCCACGGGCGAGGTCGTCCCGTTGACGTCGGTGCGCCTGCTGGCGCCCACGCAGCCCATCAACGTCGTCTGCATCGGCAAGAACTACGCCGACCACGTGCGCGAGATGAGCGGCCTGACAGGGGGTCCCAGCGAGGCCGGTGTCCCGACGGTGTTCCTCAAGCCGGCCACGTCCGTGATCGGCCCGGGCGACCCGATCCGTCTGCCGGCGGGCGTCGGCCGCGTCGACTACGAGGCCGAGTTGGCCGTCGTCATCGGCAAGCCGGCACGCGACCTCACTCCCTCTAACGCCCTCGACCACGTCTGGGGCTACACCGCCGCCAACGACGTGACCGCGCGCGACCAGCAGAAGAGCGACGGCCAGTGGACCCGGGGCAAGGGCCACGACACGTTCTGCCCGCTGGGTCCGTGGCTGGAGACCGACCTCGACCCGTCGGACCTGCGGGTGCGCTGCGAGGTCGACGAGGTCCTGCGCCAGGACGGCAACAGCCGCGACCTCATCCACGACGTGCCGGCGGTGCTGGCGTTCATCACGTCCTTCATGACGCTGCTGCCCGGCGACGTCGTGCTGACCGGCACCCCCGCCGGCGTCGGGCCGCTCGAGCCCGGCAGCACCGTCACCGTCGAGGTCGAGGGCGTCGGCGTGCTGCGCAACCCGGTGGTGGCCCGATGACGACGGTCCGCGTCCGCGTCGCCCCCTCGCCGACCGGTGACCCGCACGTCGGAACGGCGTACATGTCCCTGTTCAACCTGGCGTTCGCGCGACAGCAGGGCGGCCAGTTCCTGCTGCGCGTCGAGGACACCGACCGCGCCCGGTTCCGCGCCGACAGCGAGCAGCAGGTCTACGACACCCTGCACTGGCTGGGCCTGGACTGGGACGAGGGCCCGGACAAGGGCGGGCCGTACGCGCCGTACCGGCAGAGCGAGCGCCTCGAGACCTACCGCCCGCACGTCGACCGGCTGCTCGCGGACGGGCACGCGTACCTGTGCTGGTGCTCGGCCGAGCGGCTCACCGAGATGCGCGAGGAGCAGCAGAAGAGCAAGCTGCCGACGGGGTACGACCGGTTGTGCGTCGGCAAGACCGAGGCCGAACGCGCGCAGCTGCCGGGCTTCTCGCCGAAGCCCGTCGTCCGGATGCTCGTGCCGGACGACCCGCCGCTGCACTTTCCCGACCTGATCCGCGGCGACGTCGCGGCGCCGCGGCCGGACGACCAGGTGCTGCTCAAGGCGGACGGGTTCCCGACCTACCACCTGGCCGTCGTCGTCGACGACCACCTGATGGGCATCACGCACGTCGTCCGCGGCGAGGAGTGGATCTCCTCGACCCCGAAGCACCTGCTGCTGTTCGACTGGCTGGGCTGGGAGCGGCCGGCGTTCGCGCACATGCCGCTGCTGCGCAACGTCGACAAGAGCAAGATCTCCAAGCGCAAGAACCCGGCCGCGCGACTGACCTGGTTCGCCGAGCAGGGATACCTGCCCGAGGCGCTGCTCAACTTCCTCGGGCTGCTCGGCTACTCCGTGCCCGGCGGCGAGGAGGTCTTCGACTTCGCACGGATGTCCGAGACCTTCGACTGGGCGCGGGTGAACACCGTCGGGCCGGTCTTCGACCTGGACAAGCTGGCCTGGCTCAACGGGCACTACGTGCGTGAGCTGTCCGAGCAGGACTTCGCGGCGCGGGCACTGCCCTTCCTGCAGCGCGAGGGCCTGGTCCCCGACCCCGCCACGCCCGACGCGCTCGCCGCCGTCGCCGCGCTGGTGCCGGCCGTCCAGACCCGGGTCACCCTGCTGTCCGAGCTCCCCGAGCTGGTGCGCTTCCTGTTCGTGCCGGAGGAGCAGTTCGTGGTCGAGCCGGCCGCCGCCGCCAAGGCCCTGACCGAGGCGAACGCGCCGGTCCTGGCCGCCGCTGCGGACGCCCTCGAGGGCGTGACGGAGTGGACCGCTCCCGCGGTGCAGGCCGCGATCGACGGCGCCCTGCTGGAGGGCGGTCTCGGTCTCAAGCGCAACAAGGGCTACCTCCCTCTTCGCGCCGCCGTCTGCGGCCGGGCCATCGCGCCGCCGCTCGACGAGTCGATCGCGCTGCTGGGTCGGGGCCGCGCGCTGCGCCGCCTGCGGGCCGCGGCCGACCAGGCCGCCGCCGGCTCGACGTCGGCGGGTCCGGACGTCCGCTAGACTCTCCGCCGGACCGCAGGGGCGACCCCCCGGCGGCCTCCATGGGGTATGGGGTAATTGGCAGCCCGGCGGTTTCTGGTTCCGTTAGTCTTGGTTCGAGTCCAGGTACCCCAGCGCACGACAGCCGGTCCGCCGGTTAGCATGGCAAGGCAAGCTCCAAGGCCCCCGTCGTCTAGCGGCCTAGGACGCCGCCCTCTCACGGCGGTAGCGGCGGTTCGAATCCGCTCGGGGGTACCCATCAGCACGCTGAGAGCCCGTTGTCCTATCCGGACAGCGGGCTCCTCGTTGCTGGAGCCCCCGTCTCGGGGTCGAGGTCCAGGCCCAGCGCCTGGCAGGCGTCCGGGTCGTACAGGCGCAGTGCCTCGTAGGCGAAGGCAAGCTTGTCCTGCACGCGCTGGCCCTTCGGCTGCGCGACGGTCCACAGCTCGAGGTTCTCGAGCCGGTTGTCGAGACGATCACCGCTGAGGTGATGGACGACCTCCTCGGGCAGAAGCGGCCTTCCGAGGGCCCGGGCCATCACGAGCCGGTGCTCCAGCTCGGTGGTCCGGCCGGGTGGTCCGAGGTGCCGGTCCTCGGCAGGCACGGACACCTTCCAGTAGCCGTGGCTGACGGAGCCGCCCGCACCCGTCGTGCGCAGCGGCCCTCCTGCCGTCGGGTCGCCGTAACGCTGCTTCCGGCGGGCGTGGCTGCGGCAGTGGCCGCCGCTGTGGGCGCCGCGCTCGCAGCCGTCGACGCTGCACACGTCGCGGACCGGGCGGGCCAGCGGGACGTCGGCGCGTAGGTCACCGGAGCGCGACCACCGCAGGTAGTGCCCGTGGCACCAGCTTCGGGTGACCGCGCGGCGGCCGCAGGTCTGCACCGCACAGGCAGCCGGCGCGCGGTCCGGCTGCACGGCCCCCTGCCGCAGCAGCTGCCGGTAGTGCCGGCCGCACAGCCCGCGGGCATAGGCGACCCGATCGCAGCCGGCTGCCTCGCACACCCGCTGCTCCGTCACCTGCTCAGATTGACCCGGAGGTACGACAGGAACGCCCTAGCGGGCCAGCGCCCTGGGGACGACGAGGCCGAGCTCCTCCGGAGTGCCCCAGGCGCCCCGAAGGGCGTCGAGCAGGGCGACCGGCAGGTGCCTGACGGGCGCCTCTACGACGGCGCGCACCGCCGCCTCGACGGACGTGCGGCGCACGGTCAGGTCCACCACGGTCGAGCGGTGGTGGGTCTCCAGCGGGAGCGGCACGGCAGAGGTCCTTCGGCGAGGGGGGAGCGGTCCCCAGCATCCGTCGCTCCCGCCCGTACGGCCATGGCCCGTTGTGACCGGTCTGGGGTGGTTCGTGACGCTCAGGCGCGGACCAGCTCCGCGGCCGCCGCGCACACCGCCTCGGCGTGCAGGCGGCCGGGGGACCGGGTGAGCCGCTCGACCGGCCCGCTGACGCTGACGGCGGCGACGACCCGGCCGTCCCGCCCGCGGACCGGCGCCGACACCGAGGCGACGCCGCTCTCGCGCTCGGAGACCGAGTGCGCCCAGCCGCGGCGGCGGACCTCGGCGAGCGTGCGGGGGGTGAAGGCCGCGCCGCGCAACAGCGAGTCCTCCGACGTCCAGGCCAGCAGGACCTGGGCGGCCGAGCCGGCCGTCATGGGCAGGGACGTCCCCACGGGCACCGTGTCCCGCAGGCCGCTGCCGCGCTCGGCGGCGGCGACGCAGATGCGGCGCTCGCCCTGCCGGCGGTACAGCTGCGCGCTCTCGCCGGTGGCATCGCGCAGGCGGGCCAGCACGGACGGGGCCCGCTCGAGGAGGGCGTCGCCGACGGTGCCGCCCGCCATCTCCGCCAGCCGGGGGCCGAGGCGCCAGCGACCCTCCCGGTCGCGGGCCAGCAGCCGGTGCACCTCCAGGGCGACCGCGAGGCGGTGCACCGTCGCCCGGGACAGCCCGGTGGTCTCCACCAGCGCGGCCAGGGTCGAGGCCCCGCCCTCCACGGCCTCGAGGACGAGAACGGACTTGTCCAGGACGCCGACTCCGCTAGTGTGTTCCACGGAATGACACTACGTTCTCACATGCTGGGATGGCAACCATGGCTCGCACGCTCGCCGAGAAGGTCTGGGACGCCCATGTCGTCCGC
>JBKJQM010000315.1:0-3219 GCA_046594005.1 Mycobacteriales bacterium | reverse complement strand
GTAGACCGAGCGGATCGTGTTGGAGCCACCGGTCAGCTGGCCGGCGCGCAGCTCGGGCCGTGCGTCCGCGATGGTGACCCGGACCTTGTTCATCGGCAGGTCGAGCTCGTCGGCGATGAGCATCGTGACCGCCGTGGTGATGCCCTGGCCGGCCTCCTCGCGGGGGAGCGCGCAGCGGACGATGCCGTCCGCGCCGAGCTCGAGCTTGATGAGCTGGCTCTCGGTGTCCTTGGCGCCCAGGATGAGGATGTCACCCAGGTCCATGAAGTCGGCGGCCTCGGGCGAGCCCGGGATGGCCGCGGCGGCGGGGCGCAACCCGTACGACACGGCGACGGCGAGCGTCGGCGCGCCGACCAGGTAGGTCAGGAACCGGCGACGGTCGAGACCACTGGTCTCGTCGGGCACGGGCGGCGGGGCGGCGCTGCTCACGGCTCTCCTCAGGCGACGCCCGCCCGCCGGTCCTCAGAGGTGGCCGGCACGAAGAGCGGTGTCATGGCTCACAACGAAAGTACGCAGTGATCGTGTCGGGTGATAGCCCCCTGAAACGCGCATCCCCGACATTGTCCTGTGCTGCTGCACAGGCCGTTGCGCGCACCGGTCAGGCTCTTGATCGCAACGGCCAGCCTGCCGAGCACAGCGTCACCGGCGGGACTCCCGCTCTGGTGGGCAGACTGCGCGCATGACCGAGCCCCACGACCACCGCGTCGACAGCAGCGAGCGCGTCTTCTCGGGGCGGGTGATCTCGGTCCGCATGGACGTCGTCACCATGCCCGGCGACACGAGCTCGCAGCGCGACGTGGTGGAGCACCCCGGCGCCGTCGGCATCGTGGCGCTGGACGAGCAGGACCGAGTGCTCATGGTGAACCAGTACCGCCACCCCGTGCGCCGCAGGCTGGACGAGCTGCCCGCCGGCCTGCTGGACAAGCCGGGGGAGCCGGCCCTCGCGGCGGCCCAGCGGGAGCTCGCAGAGGAGGCGGGCCTCGCGGCCGGCAGCTGGCACGTGCTGCTCGACTCTCTGACGAGCCCGGGCATGACCGACGAGGCGATCCGCATCTTCCTCGCCCGCGACGCGCGCGAGGTCCGGCGCGACGTGCAGGAGCACGAGGAGCTCGACCTGACGACGACGTGGGTGCCGCTGGACGAGGCCGTCGCCCGTGTGATGTCAGGGCACCTCGAGAACGCCATGGCGGCGCTCGGCGTCCTGGCCGCCGACCGGGCGCGCCGGAACGGCTACGCGGGCCTGCGCGCCGGCGACGCCCCCTGGAGCTCGCAGAAGCGCTGAGCCCCGCCGGCAGGAGTTCTGGCAACGCGTGTGGAACACGTCCTCGACCGCGCCCCTCGACGGACGGAACCCCGCATGACTGCCCGCCGCCTGCTCGCCCTGGCCGCCCTGGTGCCCACCGCTCTGGCCGTGCTGCCGGTGCTGCCCGCTTCCTCGGCCCCAGCCGGGGACGTCCGCATCGAGGTCCTGTCGGGCCGGGCCGACCTCGTCACCGGTGGGAACGCCCTCGTGCGCCTCGTCCTGCCGAGCGGCACGTCCGCGAAGGGCGTGCGCGTCGACGACGACGGCCGGGACGTCACCTCGGCCTTCCGCAAGGGCGCCGACGGCTTCGAGGGCCTGGTCACCGGGCTGTCGCTCGGTCCGAACGTCCTGCGCGCCGTCCTGCCCGACGGCCGCGGCGCGAGCCTCACGCTGACCGACCACCCGATCGGCGGGCCGGTGTTCAGCGGACCGCAGATCTCGCCCTGGGCCTGCACCGAGGGCGCGAAGGACAAGCAGTGCAACCGGCCGGCGACGGTCACGTACTCCTACATCCCGACCGGCGGCAGCGGCTTCGCCGACTACGACCCGGCCAGCCCGCCGACCGATGTCGCGACCACCACCACGGACGACGGCAACACGGTGCCGTTCATCGTGCGCGTCGAGACCGGCGTGAGCGTGCGTGACGAGTACCGCATCGCTGCGCTGTTCGACCCGAGCAAGCCGATCGACCCGACTGCCCCCAACCCCGGCTACGCCAACAAGCTGGTCCTCACGCACGGCGCCAGCTGCGACACCGCGTACGAGATGGGCTCGGCCCCGAACGTGCTGCTGGAGGACGCCCTCGGGCAGGGCTTCGCCGTGGCCTCGCACGCCCTCGACAACGCCGGCCACAACTGCAACATCGTCACGCAGGCCGAGTCGCTGGTCGTCACCAAGGAGCTGGTGGCGGAGCGCTTCGGCCCGATCCGCTACACGATCGGAAGCGGCTGCAGCGGCGGCTCTCTCGTGCAGCAGCAGGTGGCGAACGCCTACCCGGGCGTCTACCAGGGGATCACGCCGCAGTGCAGCTTCACCGACGCGTGGAGCTCGGCCCAGCAGTACGTCGACTTCGTCGGGCTGCGGCGCTACCTCGAGGGACCGGGCGTGGCCGACGGGATCCTGCCGGCGCAGTGGCCGTCGATCTACGGGCACGCCAACGCTGCGAACGCCGTCGACTTCACCGAGGTCATCCCCAACGCCGGTGACCCGAGCCGCTCCTGTCCCGGTGTGCCGGCCAAGGACGTCTACAGCGCCGAGAACCCCAAGGGCGTGCGCTGCTCCTTCCAGGACTACATGGTCAACGTCTTCGGGAAGCACGACAGCGGCCCGGACAAGGGCAAGGCCCGTCGCCCGATCAGCAACGTCGGCATCCAGTACGGCCTGTCCGGGCTGCTCGCCTTCCTCGAGGGCCCGAGCGACCCGACCCGTCCGCCGCTCACGCCGGACCAGTTCGTCGCGCTGAACGCCAAGGTCGGCGGCTTCGACCTGGACTTCGAGCCGGTCGCCGCGCGCACGACCGCGGACCCCGTGGCGCAGGACCGCGTCTACCGCAGCGGCGCCGTCAACACCGGCGCCCACCTCGACCAGGTCGCGATCATCGACCTGGGCGGCCCCGAGCCCGGCGCCTTCCACGACGTCTACCGCAAGTTCGCCATGCGCGACCGGCTCGTGCGCGAGCACGGCACCTCCGCCAACCAGGTGTTCTGGCAGGGGCAGACGCCGCTGCTCGGCGACGTGTCCTTCGTGGACGCCGCCATCACCACGATGGACGACTGGCTGGCCGTCGTGGAGGCGGACAAGCGGTCCGTGCCGCTGGCCCGGAAGATCGTCGACGCGAAGAGCAAGGCCGGCGTCGGCCCGCGCTGCGTCGCCCCCGGCGGCACCGACATCCCGCTGGACGAGTGCGACGCGGCGGT
>JBKJQM010000153.1:0-17585 GCA_046594005.1 Mycobacteriales bacterium | reverse complement strand
CGTCATCGACGACGCCGTGCTGCAGCTCGGCCCCGGCCTCACGGTCGTGACCGGCGAGACCGGCGCGGGCAAGACGATGGTCGTGCAGGGCCTCGGGCTGCTGTTCGGCGGCAGGTCCGACGCCGGGCGCGTGCGGCCGGGGGCCGACCGGGCCCTGGTCGAGGGTCGCCTGCTGCTCGACGCCGACCACCCCGCGGTGTCCCGAGCCGGTGACGCCGGCGCCGAGCTCGACGACGGCGCGCTGCTCGTCAGTCGCAGCGTCGCCGCTGACGGCCGCTCGCGCGCTCACCTCGGCGGGCGCAGCGTGCCCCTCGGCGTGCTGGGGGAGCTCGCCGACCACGTCATCGCCGTGCACGGGCAGAGCGATCAGCAGCGGCTGCTCAAGCCGGCGCAGCAGCGGCACGCGCTGGACCGCTACGCCGGGCCGCCGGTGCTCGCGCTGCGCGAGCGCTTCGCCGCTGACTGGGCCCGCTGGCGCGACGTCCGGGCCACCCTGGAGCAGCTGCGCGCCGAGGCGGCCGAGCGGCAGCGGGAGGCCGAGCTGCTGCGCCTCGGCGTCGCCGAGGTCGAGGCCCTCGCCCCGCAGGCAGGCGAGGGCACCGCGCTGGTCGGCGAGATCGAGCGGCTGGCCAACGCCGACGACCTGCGCTCCGCCGCCGCCGGCGCCCAGCAGGCGCTGACCGGCGATGACGAGGCCAGCGGCGGCGTCGACGCGCTCTCGCTGCTCGTCGCGGCGCGCCGCGCCGTCGAGGGGGCCGCCCACCACGACCCCCGGCTCGCGGAGCTCGCGACCCGCCTCGGGGAGGTGACCCACCTCGTGGGCGACGTCGCGGGCGACCTCGCGTCCTACGTCGCGTCCGTCGACGCCGACCCGGTGCGGCTGGCCAAGGCGCAGGAGCGGCTCGCCGACCTGACCACCCTCGTCCGGCGGCACGCCGCGGACGACGTCGACGGGGTGCTGGCCTGGTCCGCCCGCGCCTCGGACCGGCTGCTCGAGCTGGACGGCACGGACGACCAGATCGCGGCGCTCGAGGAGCAGGACGGCGCGCTCGAGACCTCGCTCGGCTCGCTGGCGGCCGAGCTCACGGCGGCCCGCTCAGCCGCGGCCCTGCGCTTCGGTGCCGCCGTCACGGACGAGCTCGTCGAGCTGGCGATGCCGCACGCCGAGGTCACCGCCGTCGTCAGCGACAGCGAGGCCGCCGACGGGCTGCCCGTGGGTGGACGCACGCTGGCGGCCGGGCCGGACGGCGTCGACGAGGTCGAGATCCTGCTCGTGCCGCACCCCGGCGCGCCGCCGCGCGCGCTGCAGAAGGGCGCGTCCGGCGGCGAGCTGTCCCGCGTGATGCTGGCCGTCGAGGTGGTCTTCGCCGGCTCCGACCCGGTGCCGGTCATGGTCTTCGACGAGGTCGACGCCGGCGTCGGCGGCCGGGCGGCGGTCGAGGTCGGGCGCCGGCTCGCCCGGCTGGCCCGCAGCCACCAGGTCATCGTCGTGACCCACCTGCCTCAGGTCGCCGCCTTCGCCGACCACCACCTGCTCGTCGTCAAGGCCGCGGACGGCGTGGCGGCGGGCTCGGTCACCCGCAGCGGGGTGATCGCCCTGGACGACAGCGGCCGCGTCGTGGAGCTGTCCCGCATGCTCGCAGGCGCCGACACCGGCTTGTCGCGTGGGCACGCGGAGGAGCTGCTGGCCGCTGCGGCCGAGGACCGTGCGGTCCGGTGAGCAGCGGTCAGGTCGTGGAGCTGGGCGACGACGACCTGGCGGACGCCCGCGCGCTGGGCATCCTCGCGTTCGGCGGTGACCCGACTGCGCCGGCGCCGCCGCTCCCGGTGGGCCCGCCCACGCGTGACGCCTGGGGTGTCCGGGACGCCCGGGGCCGGCTGGTGGCCAAGGCGGTGCTGCTGGACTTCGAGCAGTGGTTCGGCGGGCGCCGCGTCCCGATGGGCGGCGTCGCCGGTGTCGCCGTCCACCCGGACGTCCGCGGTCAGGGCTGGGCCAGCCGGCTCGTGCACGAGGTGGCCGGCGTGATGCGCGAGCGCGGTCAGAGCATCAGCGCGCTCTACCCGACCGTGGTCGGGCTCTACCGGAGCCTGGGCTGGGAGATCGTCGGGCAGCTCGACGAGACGCGCCTGCCGACCAGGTCCCTCGGCGACGCCCCACCGGCGAGCGGCGTCACCGTCCGGACGGCCGAGGCCGACGACGCGGGCGCCCTGCTCGACCTCTACCGCCGCTGGGCGAGCCAGGTGCCGGGAGCGCTGGTGCGGGAGGGCCGGCCCTTCCCCGACCCGGGCGCGGACGCCCTCGAGGCCGACGTCGTCTCGCTGGCCGAGGACCCCGACGGGCGGCCGCTGGGCTACCTCGCCTACGACCGTGGCCGCGGCTACCGCGAGAGCGCCGAGCTGGAGGCCCACGAGCTGGTGTCGCTGGACGCCGGCGCCACTCGCGCGCTGCTGCACTCCCTCGGGCGCTGGCACCCCGTGGCACCGTCGACCCGCTGGCACGGCCCGACCACGGAGCTCGGCCGGCTGCTGCCCGGGGCGGTCCCGCCTCCCGAGCGCACGCAGCCGTGGATGCTCGCCGTCGTCGACCCACCGGCCGCCGTCGCCGCCCGCGGCTGGGCGGCCGACGTGGACGTGGCCGTGCGCGTGGTGGACGACCGCGGCGGCGACACCGCCTGGCGGCTGCAGGTGCAGGACGGCGACGCAGTGCTCGAACGGGCCGGCGGCCCGGCGCCGGCGCTGCACGAGCGGGGGCTCGCGCTCCTCTACTCCGGCGCAGCGGACACTGCCGGCGTACGACGGCTCGGCCTGCTCGATGGCGACCTGCCGGGGCTGGACGCGGCCCTGGCCGGGCCCGCGCCCGTGCTGCTCGACTACTTCTGACCGGGAGGGACGCGCCCCGCGGCCTGACCCGCGCAGCCCGCCCCGGGTGGCAGACTCGACCCGGTGAAGCTGCTGCGCCGACGCGAGTCCGAGCGCCTGCCCGGCGTGATCGGGACGGCGCGGCTGGACCGCCGCACCAAGAACCTCACCAAGCGCGTGCGCCCGGGCGAGATCGCCGTCATCGACCACGTCGACATCGACCGGGTGAGCGCCGACGCGCTCGTCCAGTGCAAGGTGGCGGGCGTCGTCAACGCCGCCCCCAGCACCAGCGGCCGCTACCCGAACCTCGGCCCCGAGATCCTGCTGGCCGCCGGCATCCCGCTGCTCGACGCGGTGGGGGACACCGTCTTCGGCGAGCTCAAGGAGGGCGACGTCGTCCGCCTGGACGGTGACACGCTGTACGCCGGTGACCGGGTCATCGCCACCGGCACCGAGCAGGACGAGGAGTCGATCACCGCGGCCATGGCCGAGGCGCGCGCCGGCCTGCACACCCAGCTCGAGGCGTTCGCCGCCAACACGATGGAGTACCTGCTCAAGGAGCGGGACCTGCTGCTGGACGGCGTCGGCTTCCCCGACATCACCACCCAGCTCGAGGGGCGGCACGCCCTGATCGTGGTGCGCGGCTACGACTACCGCGAGGACCTTCGGGTGCTGCGCCCGTACATCCGCGAGTACCGCCCCGTCCTCATCGGCGTCGACGGCGGCGCCGACGCGCTCGTCGAGGCGGGCTACACGCCGGACCTCATCGTCGGCGACATGGACTCGGTCAGCGACGAGGTGCTGCGCTGCGGCGCCGAGATCGTGGTGCACGCCTACGCCGACGGCCGCGCGCCCGGCCAGCAGCGCGTCCAGGACCTGGGCGTCCCGACGGTGGTCTTCCCGGCCGCCGGCACCAGCGAGGACGTCGCGATGCTGCTGGCCGACGAGGGCGGGGCGCAGCTGATCGTCGCCGTCGGCACGCACGCCACCCTGGTGGAGTTCCTCGACAAGGGCCGCCAGGGGATGGCGTCCACGTTCCTCACCCGGCTGCGGGTCGGCGGCAAGCTCGTCGACGCCAAGGGCGTGAGCCGGCTCTACCGGAGCCGGATCTCGGTGTGGTCCCTGGTGGCGCTGGTGCTCTCGACGCTGGTGGCGATGGCGGCGGCGCTGTACGTCTCGGCTGCGGGGCAGGCGTACGGCGACCTCCTGCAGGACGCCTGGTCGTCGTTCTGGTTCTGGCTGAACGGGTTGTTCTAGGCAGGTACTCCGCACCGCGTGTCGAAACACGGGTGGACGCCGCCCGCAACGACGCCTGGAGCACCCTGTGCCTGCACGCCGCCCCCGTACCTTCCGCGCGCTGCTGGGCATCACGACGCTGTGCCTGACGACCGCGGGGGCCGGCGCGTTCGCCGCCTCCAAGCCCGCCGCCCAGCCCAGCTCCCTGGCGGTGAAGACGCCGTTCGCGCTGGTGCAGGACCGGGCGGTCGGCGACCGACTGGCGCAGCCCGAGGACCGCTACGCGGTGGCCGGCGGCTGCTACACCGTCGAGGCGCCCGGCCAGGGCTTCGTCTCCGAGGACGGCGGCGCGCTGTCGGTCAGCAAGGACCCGAAGACGGCTGAGCCGTTCCACTTCCAGGCGACCAAGCTGGGCGAGTACCTGCTGGCGACCAACGAGGGCCGGGACACCACCTACAAGGGCGCCTGGTGGGACAAGCGGGGCTACGTGTCGGGCGGCTCGACCGCGGGCCTGATCCCTTCCGACGGCGTCGCCGTGGCGCAGGCGCCGAGCGAGGACGCGGAGTGGCGCCTGGTCGCCGCCGGCCGGAAGAAGGACGCGAAGAACCCCAAGGGGCAGACGTACGTCCTGTCGCTGCCGGCCCGCGACGCGACCCTGGCCGTTCGCAAGGGGCAGCTGACGCTCGTCGACGACCCCAAGGCCGGGACGCCCCTGCGGCTGCGGCACGTCGCCGACGACAACCCTAAGGACGCCGATGCGAACGGCACGGCCTGCGCGACCTGGCCGGAGATCGACACCAACGCCGTCGGCACGCCCCAGCCGGTGACGGGCGGGCCCAACGCACCCGTGAAGGGCTTCTTCGAGGCGCACGTGCACGGCATGGCGTACGAGTTCCTCGGCGGCGAGCTGCGCTGCGGCTCGCCGTGGCACAAGTACGGCGTGGAGTTCGCCCTCGGCCGCTGCAACGAGCTCAACGGCGCGCTCGAGGTCCCGCTCGGCGGGCAGCCGCCGACCGACCCGGTGCAGAAGTACGACCCGGTCGGCTGGCCGACGTTCTCCTACTGGCCGCAGAACCACACGCTGACCCACGAGCAGTACTACTGGCGCTGGCTCGAGCGGGCCTACCTCGGCGGGCTGCGGCTGACGACCAACCTGCTCGTCGACAACACGGCTCTGTGCCAGGCCTACCCGTTGAAGAAGAACTCCTGCAACGAGATGGACACCGTGCGCCTCGAGGCCAAGCGGATGTTCGAGCTGCAGGACTACATCGACGCCCAGTCCGGCGGCCCGGGCGAGGGCTGGCTGCGCGTCGTCACCAGCCCCGCCCAGGCGCGGCAGACGATCAACGCGGGTCGGCTCGCCATCGTGCTCGGCATCGAGGTGTCGTCGCTGTTCGACTGCGACGAGGTCCTCGACCAGCCGCAGTGCACCGAGAAGCAGATCGACACCCGCCTGCAGGAGGTGTTCGACATGGGCGTGCGACAGATGGAGCTGGTGAACAAGTTCGACAACGCCCTGTCCGGCGTCACCGGTGACGGCGGGACCACCGGCATCGTCGTCAACAACGGCAACCACCAGGTCACGGGTCACTGGTGGGACATGCAGCTGTGCCCGGTCGCGCCGCCCCACAACCACGGCGACGTCGAGAAGGGCGACCAGCACGACAAGACGCAGCTGAGCGCCACCGACGTGACACCAGGGGAGGGCGAGGGCATCGACGCGCTGGCCGGCCGGGTGCTCGACACGTTCGGGGGCGCGACCAAGCGCGCCGTGGCGCCGCTCTACGGGCCGGGCCCGCACTGCAACAGCCGCGGCCTCACGAAGCTGGGTGAGCACCTCATCCGCTCGATGATCGCCAAGGGCATGGTCTTCGACCCCGACCACATGAGCGCCTCTGCGCAGCGCTCCGCGCTCGACCTCGTCGAGGACCAGCTCGTCCCGGCCGCCAAGGCGAAGGCGAAGCGGACCGGCACGGCCCCGGTGCTGCCGGCCGTCATCTCCAGCCACAGCTGGGGCAACGAGGCCGTCTACCAGCGGATCTACGAGCAGGACGGCGTGGTCGCCCCCCGCACCGACGACGCCGGCTCGTTCGTGAAGCGCTGGCAGGTGCTGCGCGGGTACGCCGCGGCGCAGGCGCCCGCCGGCTACGACTTCGGCATGGGCTACGGCGCCGACACCAACGGCCTCGGCGGCCAGCCGACGCCGCGTACCGGCGCCAAGAACAAGCTCGACTACTCCACGCCCTTCGCCGCGCCCATCGGCGGCGTCACGCTGCGCCAGCAGAAGAGCGGCTTCCGCACCTTCGACATCAACACCGAGGGCGTGGCGCAGTACGGCATGTTCGCCGACTGGTTCCGCGAGCTGCGCATCGCGGCCGACGAGCTCAAGCCGGGCCTCGGCAACGCGATCACCCGCGACATGCTCAACGGGTCGGAGACCTACCTGGGGCTGTGGGAGCGGGCGGTGTACGGCGGCAACAGCTGCGTCACCGACGGCTCGATGCCGCAGGTCAACGACCTGCACGCCGCCCTCGGCCTCAACCTGGACGGCTTCCTCGACGCGATCGGCCAGCCGGCGGACCGCACCGACGACGCGTACGTCTACTGCGCCAAGGACGACTCCGGCAACACCCAGGTCGTGGACGTGCTGTTCGACGCGACCGGTCGGGCGTCCGACGTCCGCCCGAGCGCCAGCGGCGTGACGGTCACCGGACCGACGAGCCCGGCGCCGCACGACCACGGCGCGCACTCGCACGGCACCGTCGGCGGCGTCGTGCCGGTGACCGTCCCGGCGGACGGGGAGCTCGCGCTCGGCGCGCTGCTGGTCGTCGGCCTGACCGGCATCGGCGCGGGCTCGCTGACGGGGCGCTACCGGCTGGGCTGAGGGCGCAGGCTCTGCCGCAGCGTGCGGTGCACCGAGGCCGCCGTCAGGATGCCGAGGCAGCGGTCCGTGCCGGGCTCGACGACGGCCACCCAGCCCTCGTCGTGCTGCAGCATCTCGGCCAGCGCCCCCTGCAGGGTCGCGTCCGCCGGCACCGCAGCGGGCAGCCGCCGCAGCCGGTCCTGCACGCTGCCCTCGCCGTCCAGCCCGTCCGCGACGACGTAGCCCGCCAGCTCGCCCGAGGGAGCGGTGACCACGGCGACGCCACGGGGGAGTCGCCGCCGCGCGTGCTCGAGGGAGTCCTGGGCGGCCAGCACGGGCGGCTGGTCCAGCGCCGTCACGTCGATGCCGGTGACCGTCAGCTGGCGCAGCCCGCGCTCGGCCCCGACGAAGTCGGCGACGAACGGCGTGGCCGGCGCCCCGAGCACCACCGCCGGAGTGTCGTACTGCTCCAGGACGCCGCCCTGGCGGAAGACCGCGATGCGATCGCCCATGCGCACCGCCTCGTCGATGTCGTGGGTGACGAACACGATCGTCTTGCCCACCGCCGCCTGGACGCGCAGGAACTCCGCCTGCAGCCGGTCCCGGGCGATCGGGTCGATGGCCGAGAACGGCTCGTCCATCAACAGCACCGGGGGGTCGGCGGCCAGTGCCCTCGCCACCCCCACGCGCTGCCGCTGGCCGCCCGACAGCTGGGCGGGGAAGCGGTCCCGGTAGACCGCCGGGTCCAGCCCGACGAGGTCGAGCAGCTCGTCGGTCCGTGCCCGCGTCCGCGCCTTGTCCCAGCCCAGCAGCCGGGGCACGGTGGCGACGTTGTCCCCGATCCGCTGGTGCGGGAACAGCCCCACCTGCTGGATGACGTAGCCGATCCGCCGACGCAGCTCGCGAACGTCGGCGCGGGTCACGTCCTCGCCGTCGAGCTCGATCGTGCCGCTGGTCGGCTCGATCAGGCGGTTGATCAGCTTCATGGTGGTCGTCTTGCCGCAGCCGGACGGCCCGACCAGGCAGACCAGCTGGCCGCGCGGCACGTCGAGGTCCAGGGACTGCACGGCCAGCGTCCCGTCGTCGTACCGCTTGCTCACTCCCGACAGGCGGATCATGGGTCGGGCGGTAGCGTCCACCGTCGATGGGCCTCTTCGTCGTCGCGCAGGGCGTGGGTGTGCCGAACCCGTGGTTCAGCTCGGTCTACCTGCAGCAGGGTAGGCAGGAGCTCCTGGTCGCGCTGCAGCAGCACGTGACGATCACCGTCGTCGCCGTGCTGGCGGGCGTCGTCGTGTCCCTCCCCTTGGCGTTGCTCGCGCGCCGAAGCCCGGTGCTGGAGACGATCGTGGTCGGGGCCACGGGCGTGATCTACACGATCCCGTCGCTGGCGCTGTTCGCGCTGCTGGTGCCCTACACGAAGTACACCGCGCTGACCGCCGAGATCGCCCTCGCCCTCTACACGCTGGTGATCCTGGTGCGCAACACCGTCACCGGCCTGGCGCAGGTGCCGCCGGACGTCGTCGACGCAGCCCGGGGCATGGGCTTCGGACCGGTGCGCCGGCTGGCGCGCGTCGAGCTGCCGATCGCGCTGCCCGCCATCGTCGCAGGCATCCGGGTCGCGACGGTGTCGACGATCTCGCTGCTCACCGTCGCCGCGTACGTCGGCACCGGCGGCTTCGGCCAGCTGATCGACCAGGGCTTCCGCGCCGACTACCGGGCCAAGGTCGTCACGGCCTGCCTGGCCTGCGTGCTGCTGGCGCTGCTGGCCGACGCGCTGCTGGTGCTGCTGCAGCGCCTGCTCACGCCCTGGTCGCGGACCGGATCGACCTGACGTGCCCACGACCGTGCTCGGCTGGCTGACCTGGGGGGATCCCGCGAGCGGGACGCTGCAGCGGCTGCAGGAGCACCTCGCCTACACCGCCCTGGCGGTGCTGATCGCCTGCGCGGTGGGACTTCCGCTCGGGGTGGCGCTCGGGCACGCGCGCCGTGGCGGTGCGCTCGCGGTCAACCTGTCCAACCTCGGGCGGGCGGTCCCGACCCTCGGCGTCGTGATCCTGTTCGCCGTCTCGCCCCTCGGGGCCGGGACCCTCGGGGTCTCCCTGGCGCTGGCGCTGTTCGCCCTGCCCCCGGTCCTGACGAACGCCTATGTCGCGGTCAGCGAGGTCGACCGCGACGCCGTCGAGGCCGCCCGCGGCATGGGCATGGGCACCGCCCAGGTCCTGCGCCGCGTCGAGCTGCCGCTGGCGTTCCCGCTGATCGCCGCGGGGGTGCGCAGCGCGGTGCTGCAGGTGCTCGCCACCGCGGTGCTGGCGGCGGCCGTCGGTGGAGGCGGCTTCGGGCGCTACCTGATCGACGGGCTGGGCAGCCAGGACTACCCGCAGCTGCAGGCGGGCGCCCTGCTCGTGGCCGGGCTGGCCCTCGCCGTGGAGGTGCTCCTGGGCGCGGCGCAGGGCCTGGTCGACCCGGCGGCCCGATCACGCCGGGCCGCGCGCGGGCGGGCGCGCGCGACACCGCCGACCGGCCATGACACCCTCGGGCCGACGCACGACCCGACACGCGTCCGGCCTGCCGGACGGGACACAGAAGGCCGGACCTGACATGCGCACCGCTCTTCCCGTACGCCTCCTGCTCCTCTCGACGCTCGCTCTGACGGCCGCCGCGTGCGGCGGCGGCGACAGCGCCCCGTCGCGGATCGCGGCTCCCGCCAGCGCCTCCGCCGGCGACGCCGGTCTGCTGCCGACCAGCGGCGGCAGTGGTCCGGTCGTCATCGCCTCGGCGAACTTCCCGGAGAACCAGATCCTCGCCGAGGTCTACCGCCAGGCGCTCGCGGCCGCGGGCTACGACGCCTCCGTCAAGCCGCTGACCACCAGGCCGGTGATCCTCAAGGCCCTCGCGTCCGGCGACGTCCAGGTCGAGCCGGACTACATCGGGAGCATGGCCAAGTACCTGAACAAGGAGAAGACCGGCAGCGACGACCTGGGTGTCGACGACAGCGACCTGGCGGCGGTCGTCCCCAAGGCGCAGGAGCTGGCCAAGGACAAGGGGCTGACCGTGCTGGAGGCCTCGCCGGCGGCCGACCAGAACGCCTTCGCCGTCACGCGTGCCTTCTCGGAGAAGAACGACGTCACCAAGCTGTCCGACCTGACCGGCTTCGACGGGCCGCTGGTCCTCGGGGGCACGCCGGAGTGCAAGACCTACGAGCAGTGCCAGCCCGGGCTGGAGAAGGTGTACGGCCTGACCTTCACCGGCTTCGAGCAGACCGACCTCGGCGGCACGCTGTCGGTCAGCAAGCTCACGAGCGGGAAGGTGCAGCTCGGTGAGTTCCTGTCCTCCGACGGCGGCGTCAAGGCCAACGACTTCGTCGTCCTCGAGGACGACAAGCAGCTGCAGTCAGTGGACAACGTCGTGCCGGTCCTGGCCGCGAAGGTGGCGGGCGACCAGCTGCTGACGTCCGTGCTCAACCGGGTGAGCGCGGCCATGGACACCGACGACCTCATCGCGCTGAACGCCACGGTCAGCATCGACCGCAAGCTCCCGGCCCAGGCCGCCACGGACTTCCTGAGGGCGAAGGGCCTGATCCGCTAGCGGCGGCGCGCACGATCCGCCCCGGGCGGGACCACCGGCCCGAGGACCTGGCCGAGGCGCCGGCCACACCGCCCGCGCGTCGTCGCCGACCCGGCGCCGGTGCCGACTACCGTCGCTCCACGTGTGCAACGACCTGTCCCGCCGGCAAGCGACCAACCGGCCCCTGAGCGCCCGGTCGGGGCGCTAGGCCGTGGTCGACTTCCGATACCACCTCGTGTCGATCATCGCGGTCTTCCTGGCGCTGGCCGTCGGCATCGTGCTCGGCACGACGGCGCTGAACGGCCCGATCCAGGACAACCTGAACGGCAACATCACCCGGCTGTCCGCCGACAAGCGCACGCTCGAGGGCGACGTCCAGGAGCTGCGCGGGCAGGTTCAGGCCTCCGACGACTTCGCCCTGTCCGTCGGGCCGGAGCTCGTCCGCGGCGGCCTGACCGACCGGCGCATCCTGCTGGTCACCACCCCGCGGACGCCGTCCGACCTGGCCAAGCGCCTCACGCCGCTGCTCGAGCAGGCCGGCGCCGACGTCACCGGCACCCTCACCCTGCTGCCGGCGCTGTCGGACCGCAGCCAGACACAGCTGCTCGAGGACCTCGTCGCCGAGGTCGTCCCGGCCGGCGTCGACCTCCCCGACGGCGAGCCCGTCGACCGCGCCGCCGCCGAGCTCGCTGCAGCGCTGGTGCGCACCGGGGACGCCAAGGCGGTCGAGGCCGCCGAGGCTCAAGCGGTGGTGTCGGCGTTCGAGGAGGCCGACCTCGTGCAGTACGCCTCCGAGGGCGACACCCTGCGTCCTGCCAGCCTGGTGGTCGTGCTCACCGGTCCCGCTCCGGACAAGGAGCTCGACGAGGCACAGCGCGCCGAGCAGGACGCGGTGCTCAACGTCGCTGCCGCCTTCGACCGCGGCTCGGACGGTGCAGTCGTCGCGGGCCCCACCGGCTCAGCCGGCGATCGCGGCACTGTCCGCCTGCTGCGCAAGGACTCCGGCGTGGCGGGCGACGTCTCGAGCGTCGACAACGCCGACCGGGGCACCGGCCAGGTCGCCGTCGTGATGGCGCTGGTGGAGCAGCTGGCCGGCCGCAGCGGCCAGTACGGCGCGGGCGGCGGCGCCTCGGCCCCCCTGCCGAGCCCAGCACCCGCGAAGTGACCCTCGGCCGGCCGGCGGCAGCTGCCCTCGGCGCCGGTCTCGCCCTCGCCGGCCACGGCGGCCTGTCCGCCCGCCCGCCAGGTGGCGCGTCCCGCTGGGAGCGCACCAACCACCGCGGCCGGACGGTCACCCTCCTGTCCGGCCCCGCACTCGCCCTGGCGGCCGCGGGCTCGGCAGACCTGCCGCTGCGGGCTGCGGCTGTCGCCGCCTTCGGCGCCGGAGCGGTCGGGGCCTACGACGACGCTGCCCGTGACAGCGCCGCCAAGGGCTTCCGCGGCCATCTCGACGCGCTGCGACGCGGGCGGCTCACCAGCGGTGGCGTGAAGGTCGTGGGCATCGGCGCGGCAGGGCTGCTGAGCTCCCGCCTGCTCGGCGGCTCGCGGCGCGAGGTCCTCGTCGGCGGCGCCGTCGTCGCCAGCTCGGCGAACCTGCTCAACCTGCTGGACCTGCGCCCCGGCCGGGCGCTCAAAGCAGGCGTCGCGGCGGCGGTCCTGCTGCGCCAGCCGGGCCCTGCGGCGGCCGCGCTCGCGCTGCTGCCGGCTGACCTGCACGAACGCACGATGCTGGGCGACGCCGGCGCGAACGCCCTCGGTGCGGTGCTGGGGCTCGGCTTCCTGCAGCGCCATCCGCACGGGCGGCTGCCCGCGCTGGCCGTGCTCACCGCGGTCACCGCGGCCAGCGAGGTGGTGTCGTACAGCCGGGTCATCGACGCCGTGCCGCCGCTGAGCTGGCTGGACCGGGCCGGCCGGCTGCCGTGAGGCGCGGCGCTCTGCTCGGCGCAGCGGGGAGCATCGCCCTGGTCACCGTGGCCGCGCGCATCGTGGGATTCGGCCGGATCGCGGTGCTGTCGCGCACCCTCGGGACGTCCTGCGTCGGCGACACCTACCAGACCGCCAACTACGTCCTCAACGTCGTGTTCGAGGTCGTCGCGGGTGGGGCGCTGGCCACGCTGGTCGTGCCGGTGCTGGCCGGCTTCGTGTCGAGCGGTGACCGGGCGGCCGCCGCCCGCACCGCGTCCGCGCTGCTGACCTGGACCGTCGCGCTGCTCGTCCCCGTCGCCGTGCTGGGCGCGCTGCTCGCGCCGCTGCTCATGCGCGGGCTGCTCGGGGACGAGCCGACGTGCGCCGGGGCGGTGCAGACCGGCAGCCGGATGCTCGTGGTCTTCATGCCGCAGGTGGTCCTGTACGGCGTGGGCATCGTGCTGGCCGGCGTGCTGCAGGCGCACCGTCGCTTCCTCGGCCCCGCGCTCGCGCCGCTGCTGTCGAGCCTGGTCGTGATGACCGCCTACCTGCTGTACGCCTCGCGCGGTCGGGTCGAGCAGGCCACCGACCTGTCCCGCCCGCAGGAGCTGGTCCTGTCGGTCGGCACCACCCTGGGCGTCGCCGTCCTGTCGCTCGGGCTGCTGGTGCCGCTGCGCCGGCTGGGCCTGGGCCTGCGCCCGACGTTCGGCTTCCCGCCGGGGATCGCCGCGCGGGCACGCGATCTCGCGGCCGGTGGCGTTGTCGGCCTGCTGGCCCAGCAGCTGGCCCTGGTCGTCGCGCTGCGGCTCGCCACCGGCGGTAGGGCCGGTTCGGTCATCGTCTTCACCGTGGCCACGGCGCTGTTCCTGCTGCCGTGGGCGGTGCTCGCGGTGCCGGTCGCGACCAGCGCCGCGCCGTCGATGTCGGTGGCCGTGGAGCAGACCGACGAGCAGGCGTACGCCGACGTCGTCAGCCGCTCGCTGCGCACCGTCGTCCTCGCGATGGCCGGGGCGGCAGCGGTCCTCGCCGTCGCCGCGCTCCCTGCCGCGGAGGTGCTCGTCCGCGGCGCGCCCGGGGTGGAGAGCAGCTCCGAGCTGGCCCGAGCCACTGCGGCCTTCGCCCCCGGACTGCTCGGCTACGGGCTGGTCGCGCTGCTGACCCGCGCGCTGTACGCCCGCGCCGAGGTCCGCCGCACCGCGGTGTCGACGGCCGCCGGCTGGGGAGCGGTGGCCGTCGCCGACCTCCTGCTCGTGGCGGCCTTCCCCGACGCCGAGCGCGTCGTGCTCCTCGGCGTCGGCAACACCCTTGGCGTCACCCTGGCTGCGGTCCTGCTGCTGCTCGCGGTGCGCCGCAGCGCCGGGTCGCAGGTCCTGCTCGGCCTCGGGCGGTCGGCCTCAGCTGCGGCCGCCGGGGCCCTGGTCGCCGTGGGCGCCGGCGCGCTGGTGCCTGACCTGGGCCCGGCGCTGCTCACCGGCGCCGTCGCGGCCCTCGTCGCGGCCGCGGCGTACCTGCTCGTCGCCCGGCTGCTGGACGCCGACGGCGTACGGGAGCTGCGCCGTGCGTGAGCGCGTCCTGCTCGTGCTGGCGACCAGCACCGGGGGAGTGGGCCGGCACGTGCAGTCACTGGCGGCTGGCCTGACGGCGCGCGGCGTGCACGTCACGGTGGCCGGTCCGGCCTCCACGGCCGAGGTGTTCGACCTTCCGCACCACGTCGAGGTGGACATCGGCAGCCGGCCGCACGCGGTGCGCGACCTCGCGGCGCTGCGGCGCCTGCGATCGCTGGCCGGTGAGGTGGACGTCGTGCACGCCCACGGCCTGCGGGCGGGGTCGCTGTCGGTGCTGTGCTCCGGTCCGGTCGTCGTCACCTGGCACAACGCCGTCGACGGTCGCCTCGGAGCAGTGCTCGAGCAGCTGGTCGCGCGTCGCGCGGCGGTGACGCTGGCCGCCAGCTCCGATCTCGCAGGACGCGCACGGGCAGCCGGCGGCCGCGACGTGCGCGACGCACCGGTCGCGGCGCCGGCATCGGCTCCGACGGGCGTCGACCCCGGGCTCGGGCACCCGCTCGTCCTGGCCGTGGGACG
Organism: Mycobacteriales bacterium; assembly: GCA_046594005.1. GTDB lineage: Bacteria > Actinomycetota > Actinomycetes > Mycobacteriales > SCTD01 > SCTD01. Next base: position 3,077 of record JBKJQM010000153.1, on the reverse strand, counting down.
GCTGCACCCGCAGAAGGGCTACGACGTGCTGCTCGCGGCGCTGCCGCTCATCGGGGACGCGGTCGTGGCCGTCGCCGGGGACGGACCGCTGGAGGACGAGCTGCGGCGGGCCGCCCCGCAGGTGCGCTGGCTCGGCCGGCGCGACGACGTGGCCGACCTGATGGCGGCCGCCGACGTCGTCGTCCTGCCGTCGGTCTGGGAGGCCCGCTCCCTCACCGCCCAGGAGGCACTGCGCGCGGGCCGGCCGCTCGTGGCGACCGCCGTCGGCGGCATCCCCGGGCTCGTCGGAGACGGTGCGGTGCTGGTGCCGCCAGGGGACGCGGGCGCCCTGGGAGCCGCCGTCCGCCGGCTGCTCGACGACCCGGCCGAGGCCGCCGACGTCGCGGCGCGCGGCCGGGCGGTCGCCGCCGGCTGGCCGACGGAGGCCGACACCGTCGAGCAGGTCCTCGGCGTCTACCGGGAGCTGCTGCGGTGAGGGCCTGGCTGGTGGTCGTCTGCGTGCTGCTCAGCGTGCTCGGGGCCTCCCCGGCGGCCGCGGCACCCGCCGGACCGGCGGTGGTCGTGCTCGGCGTCGCCGGGCTGCGGTGGTCGGACGTCTCCTCGCGGACGCCTGCCCTGCAGTCGCTGGCCCGGACCGGCGCGGTCGGCGCCCTGTCGGTCAAGGGGCTGCCGGCCGTGACCTGCGCGGGTGACGGCTGGCTGACCCTCGGGGCGGGCGCCCGCGCCCGGCAGTTCGGGCGCAGCGGGCCCTGCACGGCCGAGCTGCCGGACGACGCCCAGCGGCAGCGGACCGAGAACGCCCGTACCCGCGACGGCGCCCGCACGGGCGCGCTGCACGAGGCGCTGCTGAAGGCGATGCCGCCCGTCGACGCCCTGCTCGACCCGGTGTCGGCCGACGGCGAGGGCGCCCGGGTGGCCGTCGGCTGGCCTGCGGACGTCGCCGGGGGCTTCGACGAGCCGCCGTTCGCGCCGGTGCTGCGACTGGTCGACCTCGGCGTGGTCGACGACGTGGACCGGTCCGGCGACCTCGCCCGCGTCGACCGCGCCCTGGCCGCGCAGCTGCGACGCGCAGGCGGGAGCACCGACCTGCTGGTGGTCGGTCTCTCGGAGGGCACCGGCGAGGACACCGCCCGGCTCCACCCGGCGCTCGCGACCGGCCCGTCCTTCCCCGCGGGCGCGCTGACCTCCGCGAGCACCCGGCGGACGCCGTACGTCCAGCTCATCGACGTGGCCCCCACCGTGCTGCGCCTGCTCGACGTCGACGTCCCCGAGGCCATGGACGGCCAGCCGTGGACCAGCAAGGGCCCGGCGCCGTCCGTCGCGGAGCTGCGGGACCTGTCGGACCGCGCTGTGGTGGCGAAGCGCACCACCGTGCCGTTCTTCGTCGTGGCCCTCGGGGCGCTGCTCCTGCTGCTGCTCGGGCTCCGACGGCGCCCGAAGCCGCTGCGGCTCGTGGCGCTGGCCGGAGTCGCCCTGCCCGTGGCCTCGTACGTCGCGATGCTCGTGCCGTGGTGGCGAGCGACCGTGCCGCTGGTCGCCCTGCTCGCGGTGACGGCCGTCCTGTCGGCAGGAGCGGCGCTGCTGCTGCGCCGGACCGTCCTCGTCCTGCTGCTCGCCGCGCTGGTCATGGGGGTCGACCTCGCAGCCGGCGCGCCCCTGCAGCTCGACAGCCCGGCCGGCTACTCGCCGCTGGTCGCGGGCCGCTTCGCAGGGCTCGGCAACGTGGCCTTCGGGGTCTACGGCACCTGCTGGCTCCTGGGGACGGCGCTGCTGGTCGGAGCGCGCCCACGCAGGGCGAACACGCTGCGGCTGGCCGGTCTCGGTCTGGTCGCCGTGCTGCTCGACGGTGGGCCGGCCTGGGGCAGCGACGTCGGGGGAGTGCTGGCCCTGCTGCCTGCCTTCGTGGTGCTCGGGCTGCTCCTGTCCGGCCGTCGGGTGTCGGTGCTGCGGATCGCCGCCGCCTGCGTCGGGGCGGCCGCCCTGGTCGCGGTGCTGGCCCTGGTCGACCTGAGCCGCCCGAGCGACCGCCGCACCCACCTCGGGCGCTTCGGCGCCGACGTCCGCGACGGCACCGCTGGCGACCTGCTCGCCCGCAAGGCGCACGCGGTGCTGGCGCTGCTGTTCCACAGCCCCGTCACCGCGGCGCTGCCCCTGGTCGTCGCCGCCGCCGTCTGGCTCGTGCTGCGCCCGCCGGCGCCGCTGCGGGCGACCTTCGAGCGGGTGCCGGCGCTGCGGGCGGGGCTCCAGGCGGTCGGGGTGATGTCGCTGCTCGGCTTCGTCCTCAACGACAGCGGGGCGGCCGTACCCGCGCTCGCGCTGCTCGTCGCGGTGCCCGCGACAGTGGCTGTCGCGGCTCGAGTGGTCGAGCTCCGCGTGCCGCCGCCCGACGAGGCCGCGACCCCTGTAGCCTGAACTCCCGTGCAGCGGGCCGCCGGAGCCCGCCCTTCGCAAGCGCAGCGCACGGGAGCCGCCGAGTGGTCAAGACCGCCGCACGACCTTGTCACCTCTTCGTCACCGGCGGCGTGGCCTCCTCGCTCGGCAAGGGCCTGACGGCGTCCAGCCTCGGCCGGCTGCTCAAGGCGCGCGGCCTGCGCGTCACGATGCAGAAGCTCGACCCGTACCTCAACGTCGACCCCGGGACGATGAACCCGTTCCAGCACGGCGAGGTCTTCGTCACCGACGACGGCGCCGAGACCGACCTCGACGTCGGCCACTACGAGCGGTTCCTCGACGAGGACCTGCACGGCAGCGCCAACGTCACGACCGGCCAGGTCTACAGCGCCGTCATCGCCAAGGAGCGCCGCGGCGAGTACCTCGGCGACACCGTCCAGGTCATCCCGCACATCACCGACGAGATCCGCAACCGCATCCGGGCCCTGGCCACCGACGACGTCGACGTCGTCATCACCGAGGTCGGCGGCACGGTCGGCGACATCGAGTCGCTGCCGTTCCTCGAGGCGGCCCGCCAGGTGCGCCAGGAGGTCGGCCGGGACCGGTGCTTCTTCCTGCACGTCAGCCTGATCCCGTACATCGGCCCGAGCGGCGAGCTCAAGACCAAGCCCACCCAGCACTCGGTC
>JBKJQM010000487.1:0-3550 GCA_046594005.1 Mycobacteriales bacterium | reverse complement strand
CTCGGGGTGGCCCTCGGTGGCGGCCCGTCGGACAGCCGTCGAGACGGCCTCCTGGCTCCTGGTCGTCAGGCGGTCGGCGTCCATGACTGCTCCTCTGCTCGTACGGCGTTCCTGCTGGTGCCAACGACAGAGGAGTTGAGTCTGTTCCGCTCAACCAGGCGGCGTGCTCAGCGGAAGACGACGGTCCGGTGGCCGTTCAGCAGGACGCGCCGCTCGGCGTGCCACAGCACAGCCCGCGCGAGCACCCGCGCCTCGATGTCCTGCCCGACGCGGGCCAGCTGCTCGGCGGTGTGCGAGTGGTCCGCCCGTGCGACGTCCTGCTCGATGATCGGCCCCTCGTCGAGGTCCGCGGTGACGTAGTGCGCGCTCGCGCCGATGAGCTTGACGCCGCGTGCGTGCGCCTGCGCGTACGGACGGGCGCCCTTGAAGCTCGGCAGGAAAGAGTGGTGGATGTTGATCGCCCGGCCGGCCAGTGCGGTGCACAGCTCGGACGACAGCACCTGCATGTAGCGGGCCAGCACGACGAGCTCGGTCCCGGTCTGCGCGACGACGCGCAGCAGCTCGGCCTCGGCGGCCGGCTTGTCGTCGACCGGCACGTGGTGGAACGGGACGCCGTGCCACTCGACCAGGGCGCGGGTGTCCTCGTGGTTGGAGACCACCGCGGTGAGCACGACGGGCAGCTGGCCGGTGCGGTGCCGGAACAGCAGGTCCTGCAGGCAGTGGTCCTGCTTGCTCACCATCAGCAGCGTCGGCATCGGCCGCACCTCGTCGAGGTGCCAGTCCATGCCGAAGGACGCGGCCGTGGCGCCGAACGCCGCCTGGAGCTGGGGCGCGTCCGCCTCCTGCGAGGTGACGTGAACACGCAGGAAGAAGCGCTCGGTGTCCGGGTCGCGGTACTGCTGGCTGTCCAGGATGTTGCAGCCGGTCACCACGAGGAACGTCGAGACGGCGTGCACGATCCCGGGCCGGTCCGGGCAGGAGAGGACGAGCAGGTGCTCGCTCATCGGCGCGGCTGCGGCTTCCACACGACCAGCGCCGCGTCCCGCAGCGGCACGAGGTCGCGTCGCAGGCTGGCGCGCACCGCGTCGTGGGCGCTGCCGACGGCCGCCTGCGCCCGGTCGAGGTCTGCGCTCAGCTCGGCGACCCGCGACTGCAGCGCCTCGACCTGGTGCTCGAGGTCGATGATGCGCTTGATGCCGGCGAGGTTGACGCCCTCCTCCTGGGAGAGCCGCTGCACCTCGCGGAGCAGGGCGACGTCACGCGAGGAGTAGCGGCGCCCGCCGCCGCCCGAGCGGCCTGGGGTGACCAGACCGAGCCGGTCGTACTGGCGCAGCGTCTGCGGGTGCATGCCGGACAGCTCGGCGGCGACCGAGATCACGAAGACCGGCGCGTCGTCGTCCATCACGAGACCCCTGAGGCCAGGTGGGCACGCGGGTCGTCGGGCGCGGCGGCGGCGTACGCCTCGAGGTGCTTGATCGCCTCGCTCGACAGCTTCTGCGGGACCGCCACCTCGACCGTGACCAGCAGGTCGCCCTTCTTCACACCGCGGCCGCGGACCCGGAAGGTCCGGCCGCTGCTCGTGCCGGGCGGCACCTTCACCGTGACCGGCCCGTCGAGGGTCGGGACGCTGACGTTCGCGCCGAGAGCGGCCTCGGCGAAGGTGATCGGCACCCTGACCGTCAGGTGGTCGTCCTTGCGGCCGAAGTGCGCATGCGGCGTGACGTGCACGTTGACGAACAGGTCACCCGCAGGACCACCGCGCTCGCCCTCGCCGCCGCGACCGGCGAGGCGGACCTTCTGGCCGTCCGCGACACCGGCGGGGACGCGGACGTTCAGCGTCTTGCCGCTGGACGCACGCCCCTCACCGCGGCACCCGGGACAGGGCTGCTCGACGACGCGCCCCTTCCCGCGGCACGCCTTGCACGGCTCGCTGAACGCGAAACCGCCCTGGCTGCGCGAGGTGACGCCGGCGCCCGAGCACGTCTCGCAGGTCTTCGGCGAGGTGCCGGGCGCGGCGCCCGAGCCGCCGCAGACGGTGCAGGCGCCCGTCGTGGTCAGCCGCAGCGGGACGGTGACCCCACGGACCGCGTCGACGAACGAGAGCGTCACGTCGGTCTCGACGTCGCCTCCCCGGCGCGGGGCGCGGCCGGCGCTGCCGGGGCGGCCACCGAACAGGCCACCCAGCACGTCGCCGAAGCCGCCGCTCGCCTGACCGCCCGCGCGCGCGAACAGGTCACCCAGGTCGAACCCGGGTACCCCGCCGCCGGCGTAGCCGCCCGGGGACCGGCCCCCGGAGCCGAACAGCGAGCGGGCCTCGTCGTACTCCTTGCGCTTCGTCGCGTCCGACAGCACGTCGTACGCCTCCGAGACCTCCTTGAAGCGCTCCTCACCACCGGGGTTCGTGTCCGGGTGCAGGTCGCGCGCCAGCTTGCGGTAGGCCTTCTTGATCGCGCTCGCGTCGGCGTCCTTGGGGACGCCGAGAGCGGCGTAGTAGTCCTTCTCCACGAAGTCACGTGCACTCACGGCGTCCCCCCTTCCTAGGACTCTGCCGGTGTGGCACCGGGTTCGGCGACGGACACGCGGGCCGGCCGCAGGACGCGACCACCCGCCAGCCGGTAGCCCGGCTGCAGCACGGCGGCGCAGGTGGCCACCGTCGCGGCCGGGTCGGGCTCGGCCGCCATGAGCGCCTCGTGCACGGACGGGTCGAACGGCTCGCCCACCGCCCCGAACGTCTCGAGGCCGAGCTTGGCCGTGACGGCCTCGAGCGCCTCGCCGACGGCGAGGAACGCGCCGGTGAGGTCGCCGTGCTGCCGGGCCCGCTCGACGTCGTCGAGCACCGGCAGCAGGCCGTTGAGCAGGCCGGCCGTCGCCATCTCGACGACAGCCACCCGGTCGCGGTCGACCCGCTTGCGGTAGTTGGCGTACTCCGCGGACACGCGCTGCAGATCGGCCGTGAGCTCCGCGGCCAGCCGGTCCTCCTCGGCGGACAAGCTCTCCGGGGTGTCGACGTCAGTGTCGACGGCGGTGTCGGCGGGGGGATCAGCCGGTGCAGCCGGTTCGCGCACCTCGCCGGTCTCCGGGTCGAGGCGCCGCTTGTCGCGGACCACGACCCGGTCCGGGTCGAACTCGGACTCGGACTCGCTCACTTGCCGTCGTCCTCCACGACCTCGGCGTCCACGACGCCCTCGTCGTCCGCGGGACCGCTGTCCGCACCGGGGGCGCCGGCCTCGGCCTGCTGCGCGTACAGCGCGCCGCCGAGCTCCTGGCTCGTGGTGGCCAGCTTCTCCGCGGCCGCCTTGACGGCGGCGACGTCACTGCCGCCGAGCGCGGACTTGAGGTCGGTCAGGGCCTCCTCGGCCTCGGCCTTGCCCTCGGCGGGGAGCTTGTCGCCGTTCTCGCCGAGAAACTTCTCTGTCTGGAAGACCAGCGCCTCGGCCTGGTTGCGGGTCTCGGCCTCGTCGCGGCGCTTCTTGTCCTCCTCGGCGTACTCCTCGGCCTCCTTCATCATCCGCTCGACCTCGTCCTTGGGCAGCGCGCTGCCACCGGAGAT
>JBKJQM010000400.1:0-3536 GCA_046594005.1 Mycobacteriales bacterium | reverse complement strand
CCGGTCCGGACCGACCTACACCTACGACACCCTGCGCGCGCTGCGTGCGGACTACGGTGACGACAGCGAGCTGTTCTTCATCACCGGCGCAGATGCGCTGGCCCAGATCCTGGGCTGGGTCAAGGTTGATGAACTGTTCGGCCTGGCGCACTTCGTCGGCGTGAGCCGGCCCGGTTACGAGCCGGCCGACCTAAGCGGTTTTCCGGCCGGTGCCGTGTCGCTGGTCGACATCCCGGCGTTGGCGATCTCCTCCAGCGACTGTCGGGCCCGAGTGCGGGAGGGGAAGCCGGTCTGGTACCTCGTCCCGGACGGCGTCGTGCAGTACATCGAGAAGCGGCACCTCTACCGCGAGCCGATCGCGTGACCGAGCCGCAGTCCCGCGCGGCGCGCCGCGCCGAGCAGCGCCGTCAGCGCCGGCGCCGGCAGGTCCGGCTGATCGCCGCCCTGCTCGCCGTGTTGGCCCTCGTTGCCGCGGCCTTCGCGGTCGCGCTCGCCAAGGACGCCCCAGGCACCGGCCCGGTGAAGCCGTCTGCGGGACGTACGCAGTCGACGCTCCTGCTCGAGGTCCAAGGTCCCAACGGCGCGGGCATCGCCAACGCCCTGCTCGCGCACGATCCCGCGAGCAAGGAGGGTGCGGTCGTCCTCGTCCCGCCGCAGGTGCTCGTCAACGTGCCCGGCTCCGGGTCGGTGCCCTTCGGCCGCGCCATCCTCGGCGCGTCGGCGGAGAGCGCCCGCAACGCGCTGTCGGACCTGATGGGCGTCACCGTCGACGGCCACTGGCTGATCGGTCAGCAGGTGTTCGTGACGCTGGTCGACGCCCTCGGCGGGGTGCCCGTGGACGTCGACGTCCCGGTGGTGCGCGCACAGCAGGTGCTGGTCAACCCGGGACCCCAGAACCTCGACGGCGCAAGGGCTTACGCGTTCCTCACCTACCTCGCCGAGGGCGAGCAGGAGCAGGTACGGCTGGCGCGCGTGCAGGAGGTGCTGGACGGCCTGGTCAACGTGCTGCCGCCCACCTCCGCCGAGCTCGCGACGGTGCTCGGGACGCTCGGCGACCGCTCGGTGAGCAGCCTTCCCCTGCCGCGGCTGGCCGACCTGCTGATCGGCTTGGCGACTGACGACGAGGCGAAGCAGCTCCAGTACGACGTGCTGCCCGTCGTCGACCTGGACCCGGGCGGCGGCGTCGTCGCCTTCCGCGTGGACGCGGACCCGGCCCGGGCGCTGGTCGACCGGCTGCTGGCCGCGTCGGTGCCTGCCGGTGTGCGCGAGGGCGGCAACCGCGTGCTGGTGCTGAACGGCGTCGGCACCCCCGGTCTCGGTGAGGCCGTGCGCAAGAAGCTGGTGCCCGCCGGTTTCACCCTGGTCGACTCGCGCAACGCGCCGAAGTTCGGCTACCCGCGCACGCAGGTGCTCGTACCGGCCGCGACCGCAGAGGGGCAGGCGCTGGGGGAGCGGGTGGCTAAGGCGCTCGGCGTCCCCGCGACGTCGATCGCCACGCAGGAGATCGGCACGGTCGCCGACGTCGTCGTGCTCGTCGGCGCGGACTTCCGCCCCTGACGCTCCCGTAGTCTGGAGCGTCCCCGACGAGAAGAGTGACCGTGCCCGCCTCCGAGCGCGCCGTCGAGCTGGGGCTGGCCGCCGCCCAGGCTGCCGCCGACAAGCTCGCCAGCGACATCCTGCTGCTCGACGTCAGCGAGCAGCTCGTCATCACCGACGTGTTCCTCCTGGCCTCCGCCCCGAACGACCGCCAGGTCAAGGCCGTCGTCGACGAGATCGAGGACCGCCTGCGCGAGCTGGGGGCCAAGCCGGTGCGCCGCGAGGGCGCGCAGGAGGGCCGCTGGGTGCTGCTCGACTTCGCCGAGATCGTCGTGCACGTGCAGCACGAGGAGGAGCGCGTCTTCTACGCCCTCGAGCGACTGTGGAAGGACTGCCCGGTCATCCCGTTCGTCGACGCCGACCTCGAGCGCGCGGCCGGCCGGAAGACGTCCTGAGCAGTCCCTCCCCGGGACGGCGCATCGTCCTGCTGCGGCATGGCCGTACGGGCGACAACGCCGCCGGGCGTATCCAGGGCCAGCTCGACACGCCCCTCGACGCCCACGGGACCGCCCAGGCCCGTGCGGTCGCGCCCGCTCTCGCGGCGATGGCTCCCGCGGCCCTGCTCAGCAGCGACCTGTCCCGCGCGACCGCGACTGCGGCTCCGCTGGGTGCGGCTCTCGGGCTCCCACCCGTGCTCGACGTCCGGCTGCGGGAGCTGAACCTCGGGTCCTGGCAGGGCCTCACCCTCGACGAGGCGCGCGCCCAGCACCCCGAGGAGCACGAGGCGTGGCGCTCCGGCGTCGACGTGCCCCGCGGCGGTGGCGAGACGTACGCGCAGGCCGGTGCGCGAGCCGCCGAGTGCGTGCTCGAGCAGCTGCCGGCGTCGGGGACGCTGGTCGCCGTCACGCACGGCGGTACGGCCCGGGCGGCCCTCGGCGTGCTGCTCGACCTCCCGCCTGCCACCTGGGGACGCCTCGCCCCGCTCGGCAACGCCTGCTGGTCGGTCGTGGTGGAGAGCTCGCGTGGCTGGCGGCTGGAGCGGCACGGAGCGGGGCTCGACCTGATCGCCGGAGCCGACGGCCGACCCTTGTAGAGTGCTCACGCACGACGCGGGGCTGTGGCGCAGCTGGTAGCGCACCACACTGGCAGTGTGGGGGTCAGGGGTTCGAGTCCCCTCAGCTCCACCCGTGAAGCAGGTCAGAGGCCCTTCCCGCCCCCGCGGGAAGGGCCTCTGCTGGTCCTCGGTGCATGCCGCAGGTCTAGTGACGCGGACGCCCGACGAGGCGGTGCACGAGGACCGGTTTCGCCTTGCCCTTGAGCGGGATGGCCCTGACCGGTTCCACCGCAGGCACGGGCCGGTCGAGAAGGCAACGGGTCGCCTCGGTGAGGAGCAGCAGCTCATCGAGGTCCCGCGTCGCGTCCTGCACCCGAGAGGCGACGTTGACCGGGTCGCCGATGATGCTCGTCCCGTAGTGGGTCCCGCCGCCGATGTGCCCGACCAGGACCAGCCCCGAGTTGATGCCGATGCCGATCGGGCAGGTGAGACCGGGACGCTCCTCGAGCGCGTCGAGCATCTGCGCCCCCGCGGCCACTGCGCGGTCGGCGTGGTCGGGCAGCGGTACCGGGCTGCCGAAGACCGCCAGCAGGCCGTCGCCGAGCAGCTGGTGGACGGTGCCGCCGTGCCCCTCCACGACCGGGATCACGGTGCTGAAGAAGGCGTTCAGGTAGTCGACTGTCTCCCGCGCCGTCGCCGCGTCCGCGAAGGTCGTGAAGCCCCGGATGTCGGCGAACAGGACGGTCACCATCGCCCACTCGGGTTCCACGGACGCCACCGCTTCCGAGGGTCTCATCCGTTGCGCAACCACAGGGCCATGGAGGACGGCTCGACCGTCGCGTGCACCACCCGGAACAGGTCGGCGCGCACGTGCTCGAGGTCGACCTCGTCGCGCAGGGTCCGTGAGAACGCATCCACCGTGCGCTCCGCGTCGTACCTCGCGCGG
>JBKJQM010000350.1:0-9363 GCA_046594005.1 Mycobacteriales bacterium | reverse complement strand
GGTTGTGCTGCACGCGGTAGCCCTTGAGGACCTCCAGCGTGCCGTCGTCACGGCGGAGCGGCACGGCGACCTGCATGGAGCGCCGGGGGGTCGCGAGCATGGCGTGCATGCCGTCGTCCAGCCCCAGCTGCTCGGCTGCGGTGGCGAGCTGGTGCAGGGCGCTGTCGAGGGCGGACATCCGGGCGGCCACGTGGAGCACTCCTCCGTACGCGCCCGTACGCGGTCGCCGTTGACCGCCCACCGGGCGCGCCGAGGATGTCACGACCGGTCGGGAGCCCGCGGCGAAGGGCTTTCGTCGCGGCGGCTCGTCCTGCCGCAGGCAGGCGTGGCTCGGGTGCAGAGGGGCCCGCGCCCGATCGGGGGCTAGGGCCGCAGGACGCCGGCGCTGGTGATGCCGAGCAGCCGCAGCCGGTCCAGCTCCTCGGCCGGGATCGGCGACTCGGCAGGCGGTTCCGGCTGCTCGACGACCATGTCCTCGACGCGCACGTGGGACTCCCGCTCGAGCGCGTCGAGCGCGACGGCGTAGGGGTTGGTCATGTCGCGAGCATGCGCCTTCCGCGCTCGCGCTTCAACAGCTGCAGCGCGGCGTGCTTGCCGGAGCTGCCTGCGATGCCGCCGACGGGGGCGGTGGAGGCGCCGCGGGCGTAGAGCCCCGCGACCCCCGGCACGGTCCCCGTTCGCATACCCCCCCGGGGTGTGCTACAACTGAGGGACACGAGGAGGCCCGCATGACGACGACGAGCGCCGCGCCCGGCTACTCCGGGCAGAAGGACGCGCACCGCAAGCGGATGGCCCGCATCGAGGGGCAGGTCCGCGGTATCGCCCGGATGATCGACGAGGACAAGTACTGCATCGACGTCCTCACCCAGGTCAGCGCCGTGACCAAGGCGCTGCAGGCTGTCTCGCTGGCGCTGCTCGAGGAGCACATGGCGCACTGCGTCGCCAACGCCGTCGCTGCCGGCGGCGACGAGGGCGCGGCCAAGCTCCGCGAGGCGCACGAGGCCATCTCGCGCCTCGTCCGCTCATGACAACCGCAACCCCACAAGGAGATCCGCGAATGAGCACCGAGACCTACACCGTGCAGGGCATGACCTGCGGCCACTGCGTCAGCTCGGTCACGGAGGAGGTCTCCGAGCTGCCCGGCGTCTCCGACGTCCAGGTCGACCTCGACTCCGGTCGCCTCGTGGTGACCTCCGAGCAGCCGCTCGGCGCCGACGCCGTCCGCGGCGCCGTCGAAGAGGCCGGCTACTCGCTGGCCGGCTGACGGACGCGCCATGAGACCCGCCACCACACTGACCGCCTTCGCCGGCGCGCTCGCACTCGTGTTCGGTGCCGCTCTGGGCGTCGGCCACCTCGTCGGCCCGATCGGGACGGCCGCCGCGAGCACCTCGGAGACCGACGGCGCGTCCGTGGCCGCGCTGCCGGGTGGCCTGTCGGTGTCCCAGGACGGGTACTCCCTGCAGCTCGCGCGCACGACGCAGGCCCCCGGTGTGACCGCACCGCTGCGGTTCGCCATCGCGGGCCCGGACGGCGAGCGGGTCACCCGGTTCGTGCGCACGCACGACAAGGACCTGCACCTGATCGTCGTCCGCCGCGACCTCACCGGCTTCCAGCACCTGCACCCCGAGCGGGACGCCGAGGGCCGCTGGTCGGTGCCACTGCTGCTCCCCGCTGCAGGCAGCTGGAAGGTCATCGCCGACTTCGTGCCCGAGGGCCACGACGGCGCCCTCGCGCTCGCCGCCGACCTGACCGCACCCGGCGCGACCACGGCCGCGGCCCTGCCGGCCGCGTCACGCGCGGCGATGGTCGACGGCTACGAGGTGCGGCTCGAGGGCGACCTGGTCGCGGGCAGCACGAGCCGCCTGACCTTTACCGTCCGTCGCAACGGGCGCGCAGTTCCCGATCTCGCGCCGTACCTCGGCGCGTACGGCCACCTCGTCGCGCTCCGCGTCGGCGACCTCGCGTACCTGCACGTGCACCCCGAGATGGCCTCGGCAGCAGATCCTCTCGTGTTCGATGCGGACGTGCCGGCGCCAGCCGTGCACCGGCTGTTCCTGCAGTTCTCGCACGACGGCACGGTCCACACGGCGGCGTTCACCGTCACCGCTACCCAAGGCCCCGCACCCGGGGCCCCCTCGCACGGCCACGACTCCGAGGAGCACCAGTGAGCACCACCACGGACGGTCCTGTGACGAGCGTGGAGCTCGCCATCGCCGGCATGACCTGCGCCTCCTGCGCCAACCGCATCGAGCGCAAGCTCAACAAGCTCGACGGCGTGACCGCCACCGTGAACTACTCGACGGAGAAGGCGAAGGTCGCCTTCCCCGCCGGGGTCACCACCGACGACCTGCTGGCAGCGGTGGAGAAGGCCGGCTACTCGGCGCAGCTCCCGCAGCCGGCGACCGGCGCGACCGCCCCGGTCGCCGTGGACCCGGTGACCGCGCTGCGCCGGCGTCTCCAGCTGGTCACCGCGCTGACGGTCCCGGTCATCGCCGTGTCGATGGTGCCCGCACTGCAGTTCCGCGCGTGGCAGTGGATCGCGCTGGCGATGGCCGCTCCCGTCGTGCTCTGGGGGGCCTGGCCGTTCCACACCGCTGCCTGGAAGAACCTGCGCGGCGGTGCGGCGACCATGGACACCCTCATCAGCGTCGGCACGCTCGCCGCGCTCGGCTGGTCGCTGTACGCCCTGCTGTTCGGCACCGCCGGCGAGCTCGGCATGGTGCACCCGTTCGAGCTCACCGTCCGGCGGGGGGACGGGGCCGGCGACATCTACCTCGAGGCGGCCAGCGGCGTCACGATGTTCATCCTCGCCGGGCGCTACCTCGAGGCCCGCTCGAAGCGGGCCAGCGGGGCGGCCCTGCGCGCGCTGCTCGAGCTCGGCGCCAAGGACGTCGCCGTCCTGCGCGCCGGCGTCGAGACGCGCATCCCGACCGAGCAGCTGGCTGTCGGCGACCTGTTCGTCGTTCGACCGGGCGAGAAGGTCGCGACCGACGGCGTCGTCGTGGAGGGCAGCTCCGCGGTGGACGCGAGCATGCTCACGGGCGAGTCCGTGCCGGTCGAGGTGGGCGTCGGCGACCCGGTGGTGGGGGCCACGGTCAACGCCGGTGGCCGGCTGGTCCTGCAGGCGACGCGCGTCGGCCAGGACACCCAGCTCGCGCAGATGGCACGGCTCGTCGAGGACGCGCAGAACGGCAAGGCACAGGTCCAGCGCCTGGCGGACCGCATCTCCGGCATCTTCGTCCCGATCGTGATCGCCCTGTCCGCAGCCACTCTCGGCTTCTGGATCGGCACCGGCAACGGCCTCGGCACGGCGTTCACCGCGGCCGTCGCGGTCCTCATCATCGCCTGCCCGTGCGCCCTGGGCCTGGCCACGCCGACGGCCCTCATGGTGGGCACCGGCCGCGGTGCGCAGCTCGGCATCCTCATCAAGGGCCCGGAGGCCCTGGAGAGCTCGCAGCACCTCGACACGGTCGTGCTCGACAAGACCGGCACCCTGACCACCGGCACGATGACGCTGGTCGACGTGCTGCCTGCCGCCGGCGTCGACCGGGCCGAGCTGCTGCGCGTCGCCGGCGCCCTCGAGGCGGCCAGCGAGCACCCGATCGCGCGAGCGGTCGCCGCCGGCGCGGCGCAGGCCGGTCGACTGCCGGCCGTCGAGGGGTTCACCAACCTCGAGGGGCTCGGCGTGCAGGGCGTCGTCGAGGGCCGGGCGGTCCTCGTCGGCCGGTCGTCGCTGCTGCGCGACTGGTCGCAGCCGCTCACGCCCGAGCTCGAGCGGCAGAAGGCGGCCGCAGAGACCGACGGCCGGACCGCCATCGCGGTGGCCTGGGACGGTCAGGCCCGGGGTGTGCTGACGGTGGCCGACCAGGTCAAGCCGACGAGCGCCGCGGCCGTGCGCCAGCTGCGTGCTCTCGGGCTCTCGCCGGTCCTGCTCACCGGTGACAACCGTGCGGTCGCGGAGGCGGTCGCCCGCGAGGTCGGCATCGACACCGTCATCGCGGAGGTGCTGCCGAAGGACAAGGTGGCCGAGGTCGCGCGGCTGCAGGCCGCGGGGCACCGGGTCGCCATGGTCGGCGACGGGGTCAACGACGCAGCCGCGCTCGCCCAGGCCGACCTCGGCCTCGCGATGGGGACCGGCACGGACGCCGCCATCGAGGCCAGCGACCTCACCCTCGTCCGCGGCGACCTGCGGGTGGCTGCGGACGCGGTGCGCCTGTCGCGCCGGACGCTGCGCGTCATCAAGTCGAACCTCGTCTGGGCGTTCGGCTACAACGTCGCTGCCATCCCGCTGGCCGCGTCGGGCCTGCTCAACCCGATGATCGCGGGCGCAGCGATGGCGTTCAGCAGCGTCTTCGTCGTGACGAACAGCCTGCGGCTGCGGAGCTTCTCGGCGCTGACGGAGAACCGCTGACCGGTCAGCCGTTCGCGCAGTCGCTGCCGCAGCAGCACGCGTTGCCGGCCGGTCCGTGCCGCTCCGGTGCCGCCTCGAGCCGTGGTGACTATCGTCCGCGACCATGACGGGAGCCGCACCGGACCGGCCGGCCGGCGCGACCTGGGCCCCGCCCATCGCCGCGCACCGCCTGCTGGGCGACGGGAGCACGACGGCCCTGCTGCGTCCTGGTGGCGAGCTGGACTGGTGGTGCGCGCCCGAGATGGACTCGCCGCCCGTCCTGTGGTCCCTGCTCGACGAGGACGGCGCGGCCGCCCGCTGGTCCGGCGTGCGCCTCGCCGCGGCGGCCGGCCGGGCCGCGGGGCCTGTGCTCGGCACGGTGCTGCAGTCGGCGCGCGGCCGCATCGAGTGCCGGGATGCCCTGCACTGCGAGGACGACCGCGGCTCGTCGCTGATCAGGCTGGTCCGGGGGCTGGACGCCGACCTGGACCTGACGCACGAGCTGTCGCTCGGCGGGTTCGACCAGCCCTGGGCGGAGTGGTCGGCGGACGAGACCGTCGTCGGCGGGCACCGTGTTCGCGTCCTCGGCGGGCGGTCCGCAGTGGAGGGGCGGCACCTGAGCACCCGCGTCACCGCAGCCCGGGGCGAGTGGGCCGCAGTCGTGATCACGTTCGACCCCGAACGCACCGCGGACGTGAGCCAGCTCGTGCGGCTGCTCGACCTGGCCCAGGCCGAGGACGACGAGCTCGTGGCTCGGGCCGACCTGCCTCGCACCTCGCCGGAGCGGGCCGCGGACGCGCTGCGCGTCCTGCGCCTGTGCACCTTCGCGCGCACCGGCGCAGTGGTGGCGTCGCCGACGACCTCGCTGCCCGAGGCGCCGGGCCACGACCGGCAGTTCGACTACCGGTACTCCTGGCTGCGCGACGCCTCCCTCGCCGTCTCCGTGGCGGCGCTGCTGGGACGCCGGGACATCGGCGCGGACTACCTCGCGTTCGTCCTGCACCAGAGCCGGGGTGGCCGTCTCCCGAGCACGCCGATGACCGACGTGCGCGGGGAGCCCGTACCGGCCGAGCGCGAGGTCGCCGGCGTTCGCGGGTGGGGCGGCTCGCTGCCCGTCCGGGTCGGGAACGACGCCCGCGAGCAGGTGCAGTACGACGCGCTCGGGCTGTTCGTCGAAGCGGTGTCGGTGCACGTCCAGTGCGGCGGCCGGCTGGCATCGCAGGTGTGGACGCTGGTCCGTTCCCTCGCCGACGACCTGTCGGCCGAGGACCTGGAGCGGTGCACCTCCGGGATCTGGGAGCTGCGCGAGCCGCGCGAGCTGGTGAGCGGCGACATCGGCATCTGGATCGCCCTCGACCGCGCCATCTGGATCGCCCGCGGCTGGCGCCCCTGGACGCGCCGGCGCCACTGGGTGCGGGCCCGGGACGCGGCGAAGGCGCGGGTCGTCGCGGCGCTCGACGCGGACGGTGGGCTGCCCCAGACCTACGGCGGCCCGCCGGGGAGCGCGGACGCGAGTGCCCTCATGGCAGTGGTCTTCTCCCTGTTCGACCGCGACGACCCCCGGGCCTCCGCGCTGGTCGACGCCACGGTGCGGGCGCTGGACTGCGCGCCGTTCCTCTACCGCTACGAGCCGGGGGGCGAGGACGGCTTCTCCGGCGTCGAAGGGGCCTTCCTGCCCGCCAGCTGGTGGGTCGTGTCGGCTCTCGCGGCCTGTGGCCGGGTCGAGGAGGCGCTGGAGCGGGCCTCGGCACTGGACCGCGCGCTGCCCGCGCTCCTACCCGAGGAGATGGACCCGGAGAGCCGGGTCGGCCTGGGCAACGTGCCGCTGGTGTGGTCGCACATGGAGGCGGCGCGGGCGATGTACCTGCTCGACGCCGCCCGGCTGCGCTCCCGTACCGGCCGGCTCGGGCTCGGAGCCTGGCGTGCGCAGCGCTGGGCGAGGGCACAGTGGCGCTGACGCGGTGCTCCGCCGCACCGCAGCAGGCGAGAGGGTGGTCATGAGCGGACCTCTGAGCGGTCAGGTCGTCCTGGTCACCG
Source organism: Mycobacteriales bacterium (assembly GCA_046594005.1). Lineage (GTDB taxonomy): Bacteria > Actinomycetota > Actinomycetes > Mycobacteriales > SCTD01 > SCTD01. The sequence goes on along the minus strand of JBKJQM010000350.1, from coordinate 2,936 downwards.
GGGCCGGGAGCGGCATCGGCGCCGCGATCGCCCTGCGCATGGGTGGTGACGGCGCGGCCGTGGCCGTGAACGGCCGCACGTCTGACGAGGTGCAGCAGACGGTCGACCGCGTCCGCGCCGGTGGAGCGACAGCCGTGCCGGCCGTCGGCGACGTCTCGCAGCCGGCGGACGTCGAGCGCATGGTGGCCGACGTCGTGCGAGAGCTCGGCGGGCTCGACGTCCTGGTCAACAACGCGGGACTGCAGCAGCAGACGCCGTTCCTCGAGCTCGACCTCGACACGTGGCGCGCCCAGCTGTCGGTCGACCTCGACGGGGCGTTCCTCATGGCGAGCGCGTGCTGCCGGGTGATGGCCGACCGCGGATCCGGCGTCGTCATCAACATCACCAGCGTGCACGAGCACCAGCCACGACCGGGCTACGCGGCGTACTGCACCGCCAAGGCCGGCCTCGGGATGCTGACGAAGGTCATCGCGCGGGAGCTCGCAGACAGGGGCATCCGCGCCGTGGCCGTCGCTCCGGGCGCGATCGAGACGCCGATCCAGGGCGAGCGCTCCGCGCAGGAGGTGCGCGAGCAGGAGGAGGGCATCCCGGCCGGCCGCCTCGGCTCCGCCGAGGAGGTTGCCGGCCTGGTCAGCTGGCTGGCATCGCCTGCGGGGGCGTACATCTCGGGGACGACGATCGTCATGGACGGCGCTCTGGAGCAGCAGGTCTCCCTGTCCTGAGCCTGGGCAGTCGTACCGTCCGCCCATGAGCATCGAGAGGCTGACCGCAGGCAGCGCCGTCCTCGAGGTGGACCCGGTCGACGGGGGGCGCTGGACCTCCCTGCGCGTGGGTGACCTGGAGCTGCTGTCCGGCGCGGTCGTCGCGGGGGTGCCGAGGGGCGTGCAGCACGGCTGCTTCGTCATGGCGCCGTACGCCGGCCGCCTCGGACACGGTCGGCTGACGTGGGGCGGGCGCACGTGGCAGCTGCCGCTCGACGCTCCCCCGCACGCCATCCACGGTCACGTGTTCGACGTCCCGTGGACCGTGACCGCGCCGGGCGTCCTCGCCGCACGGCTCGCCGACCCCTGGCCGTTCCCCGGCAGCGTCGAGCAGCACCTCGACCTGCAGCCGGACCGCCTCGACGTGCGGGTCGTGCTGCGCGCGGAGCAGGAGATGCCGGCGGATCTCGGACTGCACCCGTGGTTCCCGCGGCGACTGGCCCGCGGCGGCGACGTCGCGCTGCACGTCGAGCCGCGGCAGATGTACGTCCAGGGCGGCGAGTCGCTGCCGACGGGCGAGCTCGTGACGCCTCCGGGCGGCCCGTACGACGACTGCTTCGTCGGCACCGCCGCACCGCCGCGCCTGGTCTGGCCCGACGCGCTGGAGCTGACCATCACCAGCGACCACGAGCACTGGGTCGTGTTCGACCAGCTGCCGGACGCGGTGTGCGTCGAGCCGCAGACCGGGCCCCCCGACGCGGTCGCGCTCGGACGGGCGACCACCGTGCCCGCGGGCGGCGAGCTCGTCCTGGCGGCGTCCTTCGCCTGGACGGTCTAGCGCGAGCCGAGCACGTGCTCGACGGCCAGCTGGTCGAGCTGGGTGAACCCGTAGCCGACCGCGCCGACGGCGTCCGCGTCGAAGTCCTCGAACGACGCGCGGTCCGCGAGCAGGTCGTCGTAGGACTCCCCCGGCGACAGCGTGGGCACCGACAGCTCGGCCACCTTCGCGGTCCGCAGCGCCGCCTGGACAGCCGGGTCGGCGCGGAAGGCCTTCGCGCGCTCCTTGAGCAGCAGGTAGGTCGACATGTTCGCGGCGGCGGACGCCCACACCCCGGTCATGTCCTCGGTGCGGCCGGGCTTGTAGTCGAAGTGCCGCGGGCCGTCGTACGCACGGCCGCCGTCCGGGCCGCCGTTCTCGAGCAGGTCGACGAGGAAGAACGCGCTCAGCAGGTCGCCGTGCCCGAAGACCAGGTCCTGGTCGAACTTCGGCCCGTGCTGGCCGTTCAGGTCGATGTGGAACAGCTTGCCCTGCCACAGCGCCTGCGAGATGCCGTGCACGAAGTTGAGGTTCGACATCTGCTCGTGCCCCACCTCGGGGTTCACGCCGACGAGGTCCGCGTGCTCGAGCGTCGAGATGAAGGCGAGCGCGTGCCCGATGGTCGGCAGCAGGATGTCGCCGCGCGGCTCGTTCGGCTTGGGCTCGATGGCGAAACGCAGGCCGTAGCCCCGGTCCACGGAGTACTGCGCCAGCAGGTCCAGGCCCTCGCGGTAGCGGTCGAACGCCGCGCGGACGTCCTTTGCGGCGTCGGTCTCCGAGCCCTCGCGACCGCCCCACAGGACGTAGGTCTCCGCGCCGAGCTCGGCCGCCAGGTCCATGTTGCGCATGACCTTGCGCAGGGCGAAGCGGCGCACCGAGCGGTCGTTGCTGGTGAACCCGCCGTCCTTGAAGACCGGGTGCGTGAACAGGTTGGTCGTCACCATCGGCGTGACCATGCCGGTCTCGTCCAGCGCGGCGCGGAAGCGCTTCACGTGGTCGTGCCGGGCGCTGTCGTCGGAGCCGTACGGGATGAGGTCGTCGTCGTGGAACGTCACGCCGTACGCCCCGAGCTCGGCGAGCCGGTGCACCGTCTCCACCGGGTCGACCGGAGCGCGGGTGGCGTCACCGAAGGGGTCACGGGCCTGCCAGCCCACCGTCCACAGCCCGAAGGTGAAGCGGTCCTCGGGGCTGGGGGCGGGCGTCATGACGACTCCTGTGCAGAGGGGATTTGTTGGGGCCCGCAACATAAGCCGAGGTCACAGGTCGGTCAAGACTCGCAAGAAACACAGCCGGAACCCTTGCGCAGCGGAGGCGATCTCCTTATGTTGCGGCTCACAACAAACCGGGTGTGGTGCTGGTCACAGCGCGTACACCGGCCATCACTCCAAGGAGCTCACGCCATGCTCGTGCCGTCCCTG
>JBKJQM010000346.1:0-3124 GCA_046594005.1 Mycobacteriales bacterium | reverse complement strand
GACGACGTCGGTGGCCATCATGAGCTCCCAGCCCTCGGCGTAGGCCTGCATCAGGCCGTACTCGATGCCGTTGTGGACCATCTTGGCGAAGTGCCCGGCGCCGACCTTGCCGGCGTGCACGAATCCCGAGTCGCCCCCGGGCTTGAGGACGTCGAAGAACGGCTGGGCCTTGGCGACGTGCTCGTCGTCGCCACCGCACATGAGCGCGTAGCCCTCGGTCAGCCCCCACACGCCGCCCGAGACGCCGCAGTCGACGAAGCCGATGCCCTTCGGCTCGAGCTCGGCGGCGTGCCGCTGGTCGTCGGTGTAGCGGGAGTTGCCGCCGTCGACGATCACGTCGCCCGGCTCGAGGAGCCCGGCGAGCGCGTCGACCGTCTCGTAGGTCGGGGTGCCGGCCGGGACCATGACCCACACGACCCGCGGCGCCTCGAGCGCGGCGACCAGCGCCTCGAGCGAGTCGACCTCGCGGCCGCTGTCCGGGGACCGGTCGTAGCCGACGACGGTGTGGCCGCCCCGCCGCAGCCGCTCGGCCATGTTGCCGCCCATGCGGCCCAGCCCGATCATGCCCAGCGTCGCCATCTGCTCTCCTCGGTCGGTGTCGGTGCAGCGGGCCTACCCCGGGATCAGCCCGACAGGCGGACCGGCATGAGCAGGTAGCGGTAGTCGGCCACCGCGCCGGGCGCCGCTTCCGCGTCGCGCTTGCCGGTGAGCACCGCGGGACGGGTCGGACCGGTGAACGACAGCGTCGTGGTGTCGCTGTCGACCGCGCCCAGGCCGTCGAGCAGGTACTGCGGGTTGAACGCGATGGAGAACGGCTCGCTGCTGGCCGACCCCTCCCAGCCGCACTCGAGCTGCTCGCTGGCCTGCGCGTCGTCGGCGCCGCCGGCCTCCAGCACCATGCCGTCGGCGGAGAAGCTGAGGCGGACCGGTGCGTTGCGCGCCGCGACCAGGGCCACGCGCTTGACGGCCTCGACGAACGGGGCGGTCGACACCTCCGCCAGCGCCGTGGACTCGCTCGGCAGCAACGAGCGGTACTTCGGGAACTCGCCCTCGAGCAGCCGCGAGGTGGTCCTGCGGCCAACTCCACCGACGCCGCCCTCGAAGCCGATCATGCCCTCGGACGAGCCTGCACCGGAGAGAGCGAGGGTGACCTCCGGGCCCGCGGTGAGGGCGCGCGCCGTCTCCTGGAGCGTGCGCGCCGGCACCAGGGCCGTCGTCGAGATGCCGGGGTCGACCGGGCGCCACGGCAGCGTGCGCACCGCCAGGCGGTAGCGGTCGGTGGCCGCGAGCGTCAGCGTGTCGCCCTCGATCTCGAAGCGGACGCCCGTGAGGACGGGCAGCGTGTCATCACGGCCCGCGGCGAGCGCGACCTGGGCGACGGCTGCTGCGAACACGTCCGAGCCGAGCGTGCCCGCGGTCTCCGGCATGGCGGGCAGCGCCGGGTAGTCCTCCACCGGCAGCGTCGGCAGCGTGAAGCGGGCCGGTCCGCAGGTCAGGACGACGCGGGTCCCCTCGAGGCGCAGGTCGACCGGCTGGGCCGGCAGCGAGCGGACGATGTCGGCGAGCAGCCGGCCCGGGACCAGCACGCGGCCGGCCTCGTCGGCAGTGGCGTCCAGGCGGACCCGGGAGCTGACCTCGTAGTCGAAGCCGGACACCTCGAGCCCTGCCTCTCCGACCTCGAGCAGCAGCCCCAGCAGCACCTGCATCGGCGGGCGGGCCGGCAGGGACCGGGCCGTCCAGACGACGGCGTCCGCGAGCGCATCGCGCTCGACACGGAGTTCCATCAGCGACCCTGCTCCATCTGCGTAGTGCCCTTCGGTGACGTGGTTGTCGTCAGACCCTGCCAGACCGCAGGTCTCCACAGCCCGGCGTCCCCCAGAACACGGGGTTGCTCATCGGGGAGAGAGTTCCTGGCAGTGCTCGTAGGACCCTGCAGCCCTGTGGACGCGGCCCGTCCGCGCAGGTCAGCGCCGGTGCGGCGGTGTGCGGGCGATGTGGACGGCGCGCCGGTGCGGCGGTGGACGGCTGTGCACGAGCGGGAGGCCGTCCGGCGACGTCCACCGGTCGGGCGGGTGTTGTCCCCAGTTGTCCACAGGCTTGTCCCCACACTGTGCGCAGACCCGGTGACGCACATCACCCCCGTCACGGCTGCCGGGAGCGGGTCTTGATGCGGTTCGTGAGCTCGGCGACCTGGTTGTAGGTGGCCCGCCGCTCCGGCATCTGCGCGCGGATCTTGCGGTCGGCGTGGATCACCGTGGTGTGGTCGCGGCCGCCGAACATCTGCCCGATCTTGGGCAGCGAGAGGTCGGTGAGCTCGCGGCAGAGGTACATCGCGATCTGCCGGGCCGTCACGAGCACGCGCGAGCGCGAGGACCCGCACAGGTCCTCCATCGTCAGCCCGAAGTACTCGGCCGTGGCCGCCATGATCGTGGCGCCGGTGATCTCGGGGCCGCCGTCGGCGGGGATGAGGTCCTTGAGCACGACCTCGGCCAGCGACAGGTCGACGGACTGCCGATTGAGGGAGGCGAACGCCGTCACGCGGATCAGCGCGCCCTCGAGCTCGCGGATGTTGCGCGAGATCTTCGAGGCGATGAACTCCAGCACGTCCGGCGGGGCGGCCAGCCGGTCCTGCGCGGCCTTCTTGCGCAGGATGGCGATGCGGGTCTCGAGGTCGGGCGGCTGGACGTCGGTGATCAGGCCCCACTCGAACCGCGTGCGCAGCCGGTCCTCGAGGGTCGACAGCTGCTTGGGCGGGCGGTCGGAGCTGATCACGATCTGCTTGTTGGCGTTGTGGAGGGTGTTGAACGTGTGGAAGAACTCCTCCTGCGTCCCCTCCTTGTGCTCCAGGAACTGGATGTCGTCGACCAGCAGGATGTCGACGTCGCGGTAGCGCCGGCGGAACGTCTCGGCCTTGCCGTCGCGGATCGAGTTGATGAAGTCGTTGGTGAACTCCTCGGAGCTCACGTAGCGCACCCGCGCGCCGGCGAACAGGTGCTGGGCGTAGTGACCGATGGCGTGCAGCAGGTGGGTCTTGCCGAGCCCGCTCTCGCCGTAGACGAACAGCGGGTTGTAGGCCTTGGCCGGCGCCTCGGCGACCGCCACCGCGGCGGCGTGCGCGAAGCGG
>JBKJQM010000349.1:0-10958 GCA_046594005.1 Mycobacteriales bacterium | reverse complement strand
GCCCGGGCACTACAGCCCCCGGGAGGGCGGCGCGCTCGGCAGGTCCTGCAGGTAGGGGTTGGCGACGCGCTCGCGGCCGATCGTCGTCGAGGGCCCGTGACCGGGCAGCACGACGGTGTCGTCCGCCATGGGCAGGATCACGCTCGCGAGCGAGGCCTGCATCGCCTCCCAGCTGCCGCCCGGCAGGTCGGTGCGGCCGATGGAGCCGGCGAACAGGACGTCACCTGACAGCAGCAGCGGCGGGGCGGGCTCCCCGCCCTCCTCGTCGCCGGGCAGCCGGAAGACCACGGAGCCGGCCGTGTGACCGGGCGCGAAGTCGATGCCGATGCGCAGGCCGGCCAGCTCGAGCGGCGAGGACGGGTCGAGCAGGCGCACGTCGTCCGGGGCGCTCCACTCGAGGCGGCCGCCGAACAGCTGGGACGAGCCCGCGGACAGGTACTTGACCGGGTCCTCGAGCTGGTCGCGGTCGGCGGGGTGGATCCAGGCGGGGATGCCCTTGGCGCCGCAGACGGGGGTGACCGAGAAGGTGTGGTCGAGGTGCCCGTGCGTCAGCAGGACGGCCACCGGCTGCAGGCCGTGCTCGCGCAGGACCTCGTCGAGCTGGGCCTCGACGCCGATGCCGGGGTCGACGACGACGCACTGCTCACCGGGGCCGGGGGCCACCACGTAGCAGTTGGTGTCGAAGGCCTGGGCCGGGAACCCGCGGACGAGCACGGACGTCCTCTCGAGCGGGAGACGGGGAGCCGTCCGGATCGGTGCAGAACGGTGACCCGACCCTACCGGCGTCCGCACACGGGTTCCGGCGGCCTTGCCTAGACTCCGGGCGGCGCAGAACGGGTGCGCACCGGTGCATGGACCTCAGGAGGAACGGCGTGGCGAGCAGCAAGCGCGAGAAGGAGCTCGCCCGGCAGCGGGCCGAGCGTCAGGCGGCCCGCAGGGCAGCGGCTGCCCAGCGCAAGAAGCAGCGCACCGCCGTCCTCGCCAGCGTCGTCGCCGTCACCCTCGTGGCCGCCGCCGCGGTGGCCGCCGCTGTTGCGCTGCGCGACCCGTCCACGGACAGCACCGTGGCCGCCCCGGTCGCGAGCGCCGCCGCGTCGGCCGCCCCCAGCGCCGAGGCGTCCTCGGCCGCGAGCGCCGCGCCGACGAAGGCCGCGCCCGCCGGGAACGTGAGCTGCGAGTACGAGAAGACCGACGAGGCGGCCGCCAAGAAGGTCGACCTCCCGCCGACCGAGGGCATCGAGACTCAGCAGGTCTTCGAGGTCACCATCGCGACCGACCGCGGCGACGTCGTCTTCGACATGGACAGCTCCAAGGCGCCCTGCACCGCCAACAGCCTGCGCTCCCTGGCGCACTTCGCGTACTTCGACGACACCCCATGCCACCGCCTCACGACCGAGGGCATCGAGGTCCTGCAGTGCGGTGACCCGAGCGGCACCGGGTCGGGCGGTCCGGGCTACCAGTTCGCGGACGAGAACCTCGAGGGCGCGACCTACCCCCGCGGGACCGTCGCGATGGCGAACGCCGGACCGGGCACCAACGGCAGCCAGTTCTTCCTCGTGTACGGCGACAGCACGCTGCCGCCGAACTACACGCCGTTCGGCACCATCACGAAGGGCCTGGACGTCCTCGACAAGGTCGCCGAGGCCGGTTCCGACGGCTCGAACGGCGCCGGCGACGGCAAGCCGAAGCTCCCCGTCACCATCAAGACGCTGAGGGCCAAGCCCCAGGCGGCGTAGCGCGTACGTCGGAGACCCGGTCTCCTTCCGGGCCGTCGGCGTCCTGCTGCGAGCCGCGCCGCTCTAGGCTGCGGCCGTGCCGATCGCCGGAAGGACGCTGCGCCGGCTGCTGCCGACACCGCGCACCGGCCCGCTGCGGCTGACCGAGCCGGTCTCTCGCCGCCCGGTGCGGTGCGCGGCGGTCGCCGACCACGACCTCGACACCGGCGTGACGACGGTCCACGAGCCCATCACGCCCTACTCCGGGCCACCCGAGGCCGTGCACGCCCTGGTGTGGTGGCACGGCGCGCCGCTGGGCGAGGTGACCGTGCTGGGTCCACCCGCTCAGGCCCTGGCAGCTCTGCCCGCGGCCGCACGCCGCGACCTGGTGCTGCCACTCGTGCAGCACGGTCTCGACGACGCGCTGCGTACGCCGCACGGCTTGTGCCGCGCCGCTGAACGGGGGTTGTTCGCGGTGCCGCACCCGCCGGAGCAGGCACACGGGCCGGGCCCGACTCCCACAGTCACCGTGGCCGTCTGCACCCGCGACCGACCCGAGGCCCTGGCGCGCTGCCTGACGGCGGTGGCCGCGTTGAGGGGGCCGGTGCTCGAGATCGTCGTCGTGGACAACGCGCCTTCCGACGACCGCACCCGGCAGGTGGTCGCCGCTCACCCGGGCGTGCGCTACGTCGTCGAGCCGCTGCCTGGCCTCGACCGCGCCCGCAACCGGGCGCTGCTCGAGGCCCGAGGCGAGGTGGTCGCCTTCACCGACGACGACGTGCTCGTGCACCCGGGCTGGGTCGAGGGGCTCCGCACCGCGTTCCGTGAGGAGCCGTCGGCGCAGGCCGTCACCGGGCTGGTCGTCCCGGCTGAGCTCGCGACGCCCGCGCAGGTGCTGTTCGAGACCCGCGGTGGCTTCGGCCGCGGGTTCCGCCGGCTCTGGTACTCCGCGGCGGTCGACGCGGGCGAGGTCGCCTCGGCGGTGTTCGGCGGCACCGGCCAGGCGGGGACCGGTGCCAACATGGCCTTCCGACGCGAGCCGCTGCTCGCCCTCGGCGGGTTCGACCCGGCGCTGGACGTGGGCACGGCCACCGGCGGCGGCGGCGACCTGGAGGCGTTCTTCCGCGTCGTCGCGGCCGGTGGGCTGCTGGTCTACGAGCCGTCGGCGGTCGTCCGCCACCAGCACCGACCGGGTCTCACCGCGCTGCGCGATCAGATGCGTGGCTTCGGCACCGGCTCGTACGCCTACCAGTACGGCGCGGGGCACCGCTACGGCGTCTCGCAGTACCGCAGCTTCCTGCGGCTCGGGCTGTCGTGGGGCTGGGACAGCCTGGTCCGTGGCTACGCCGACAGCCTCGACGCGCCGGAGGCCCTGCCACCGCAGCTCAAGCGCGCGGAGGCCCGCGGGGCCCTCGACGCCGTCCTCGGGGGTTACTACGGCCGAGCGCGGCGCGCGGCGCAGCGGCAGCCCGGCCCGGTGACGGCGCCGCTGGTGCACCAGCGGGCCAGGCCGGCCGGTCCGCGCACCGCAGATCACGTCATCGACGTGCAGCTGGACCACGGACCGGTGAGCGCGCCGGACGTGCCGACCGGCGCACGGCGCGTACGGGTGCGGGTGCGGCGAGGGGGCGTCCTCGAGCACGTGCTCACCGTCCGTACACGCGGCTCGGCGCTGACCGCGGCCCGCCTGCGCCGGGCCCTGGTGGACGGGCTCGGCCCGGCCCTGATGTCGCCCGGCCTGGCGTGGGACGGCGCCGCAGGCGAGCCGGGCGTCGCCGACCCGCCGGTCCAGTGGCTGGCGGGCATGCCCCCGATGTCCGCCGGTCGGCTCTCGCTGTGCGCGCACCTGCTGGAGCAGGGCGCGCCGCGAGACGACACCCTGGAGGCACCGCTGCCGTCGGTCACGGTCCTGCTGTGCACCCGCGACCGGCCCGCCTTGCTGGGCGACGCGCTGGCCCTTCTGGACGCCGAGCTGCGCGGGCGCCGCGACGTCGACCTGGTCGTCGTCGACAACAGCACCGACCCCTCGGCCACGCGGGCCGCCCTGACGGGGCTGCCCTATGCCCACGTGGTGCACGAGCCGCGGCCCGGCCTGTCGCGGGCACGCAACACCGGCCTCGCCCAGTGCACGGGAGAGGTGGTCGCCATGCTCGACGACGACGTGCTCGTGCAGCCCGGCTGGCTGGACGGTCTGCTCCGGCCGTTCGCCGCTCGTGACGTCGCCGTGGTGACGGGCGCCGTCCTGCCGGCCGACCTCGACGACCTCGAGGCGCAGGTCTTCGAGGACTACGGCGGCCTGCACCGCGGACCGCACCGCCGTTCGTGGAGCGCAGAGTGGCTGGACGCGGATGACCTGCCGCCGACGACCTGGGTGATCGGAGGGACGGCCAGCGCGGCGTTCCGGCGGCTGGCGCTGGTCGGCGCGGGCGGGTTCCTGGAAGGCCTCGGCGCCGGTACGTCCGCCGGGGTGGGCGAGGACACCGAGTGCTTCTACCGGCTGCTGCGGGCCGGCGGACGGATCGTCTACGAGCCCACCGCCCGCGTCCTGCACCGGCACCGCGCGACCCGCGAGGAGCTGGCCGCGCAGCTGCGCGCGTACGCGGCGGGTCACGTCGCCTACCACCTCGAGGTGGCCGTCCGGCACGGCGACCGGCGGGGGCTGCGCCGGGTCGGCGTCCACCTGCCGCTGCACTTCGCCCGCCAGCTGCGCAGCATCGCCCGCGGGCACGAGGACTTCCCCGCCGGGCTGGTGCGCGCGCAGCTGCGCGGCCACCTCGCCGGCCCCTGCGCCTGGGGGACCGCGCGCCGGTCCGCCCGGTGAGGACCGACCGGGGCACGCGGCGCTCGGTCGAGCTCGTCGCCCACCTGACCGCGCGCGAGTTCCGCATCCGCTACGAGGCGGCGCTGCTCGGCTGGCTCTGGGCGATCGCGCCGCCCTTCGTCCGGCTGGCGGTGCTGGCGTTCGTCTTCACCCGCGTCGTGCCGGTGGACGGGCCCGACTACGTCGCGACCCTTGCGGTCGGCCTGCTCGGGTGGACGTGGTTCGCCGCCGGCGTGTCGAGCGCGACCCGCAGCAGCGTCGACCGGCGAGAGCTCGTTGCCCAGCCGGGGCTGCCCCGGGGGGCCGTGCCCGCGGTCAGCGTGCTGACCGACGCGCTGGACTACCTAGCGGCCCTGCCCGTGCTGCTGCTCGTGGTGGTCGTCAGCACCGGCGGTCTGCCGGCAACGGCGCTGCTCCTCCCCGTCGCCCTGCTGCTGCAGGGCTGCCTGGTGCTGGGGCTCGGCATGGCGGCCGCGGTGCTCGACGTGCGCTTCCGTGACTCGCGCCTCGGCGTCGACCTGCTGCTGGGCGTCGGCTTCTACGCCACGCCGGTCTTCTACCGGCTGGACACGGTCTCCGGACCCGCGGCGTCCTTCGTCGCGCTGAATCCCGTGGCGCAGCTGCTCGAAGCACAGCGAGCGCTTCTGGTCGACGGCCGCCTGCCGGAGCTGCTCCCCTTCCTGGCCACCGCAGCGGTGTGCGTGGCGGTCCTCGCCGCGGGCTGGGCGGCGTACGCCTGGCGCGCGCCGACGATGCTGGACGACCTGTGACCGACCTGCTGACCATGTCAGGGGTCGGCAAGCGCTACCGCTCCGGCGGGTCGCGGTCGGTGCGCGAGTTGCTGTTCCGGCGCGGTGCGCCGCCCGCCTGGCACCAGGTCCTGCGGGACGTCGACCTGCAGGTGCAGCCCGGTCAGGTCACCGGGGTCGTCGGCCGCAACGGCGGCGGCAAGAGCACCCTCTTGCGCCTGGCTGCCGGGCTGACCGCCCCGACGACCGGACGAGTCGCCCTCACGGCGTCGACCTCGGGACTGCTCACGCTCGGCGCACCGGTGCACGGCGAGCTGACCGGGCGCGAGAACGCCGTGACTGCTGTCGTCCTCGCCGGAGCCTCGCCTCGCCACGCCCGCGCGCGCATCGACGAGATCGCTGACTTCGCCGGGCTGGAGGAGCAGATCGATGACCCGCTGCGCACCTACAGCGACGGGATGCGCGTGCGGCTGGCCTTCGCCGCAGCCCTCGCCACCTCTCCCGAGCTGCTGCTCGTCGACGAGGTGCTCGCCGTCGGCGATCTCGCCTTCCAGGAGAAGTGCCTGAGCCGGGTCAGCGCCCTGCGGGCCGACGGCACCGGCGTGCTGGTCGCCTCGCACGTGCTCGACCACCTGTCCCGGGTCTGCACCGACGTGGTGTGGCTGCGCGACGGGCGGGTGCACCGCCAGGGCGACGTCGAGGAGGTGCTGACGGCGTACGCCCGATCGATGGACGAGGTGAACGGCCCAGCCCTGGCTGCCCACGACGGCGCCGGGCAGCGGCGCGGCACCGGTGAGGTCCGCCTGATCGGCCTGGCGGCCACCGACCTCGACGGCGCACCGGCCGGCGGCGTCGCGCAGGGCGCCGGCCTGCGCGTCGAGCTTGCGTACCGCTGTCGGCAGCCGGTCGCCGCGGCGCACGCGTCGGTCTCGCTGCGACGGGTCGGCACGTCGGCGCCGCTGGTCGACCTGACCACCGATGCGAGCGGCGTCGGCGCCGTACCTCTGCTCGAGACGGGACGGCTGGTGCTCGACCTGCAGCGGCTCGACCTGGCTCCCGGCGCGTACTGGGTCGACTGCGGGCTGCACAGTCCCGACTGGGAGCGGTCCTACGACTACCGCTGGGACTGGGTGCAGATCCTGGTGCACGGCCGCGAGGGCAGCGGGCAGGTGCAGCCGCCACACCGGTGGTCGACCGGGTAGGCGCCCACGCAGTCCCTCGACGTCCTGGACAAGGTCGCTGAGGCCGGTTCCGACGGCTCGAACGGCGCCGGCGACGGCAGGCCGAAGCTCCCCGTCACCATCAAGACGCTGAGGTCCAAGCCCAAGGCGGCGTAGCCCGTGCCGGGGGAGCTATCGCCCGGTGTTGTCGATGAAGATCGCGAAGTCGGGCCGCACGAAGCGCAGGCAGATGAGCCCGTCGTGGTTGACGTTGTCGGCGACGCCGGAGAAGTCGGTGCCGAGCACGGACGCCAGCACCAGGTCGAAGCCCTGTGGGCACCCCGTTCCCTGGGCAGCCGAGGCGGGGCTGGCGGCAAGGACGGAAGCACCGACAGCGAGGGCGAGCACTGAGAACAGACGACGAGTGCGCATGAGCAGCCTCCACGGGTGACGCACGGGATCTCCACGCGTGTCCTACTCCTGCGCAACCGCCGGTACAAGGGCTGGACGAGGACGCGCCGACCTACCAGAGCCGTGACGGGTGAGCTACGACGTCACCCGATAGGCGTCGTACACGCCTTGCACGGCACGGACCAGGCCGAGCACGTGGCCCAGGTGCTTGGGGTCGCCCATCTCGAACGAGAAGCGGGAGACCGCCACGCGGTCGCGGGTGGTCGTCACCGTCGCGGACAGGATGTTGACGTGCGCGTCGGACAGCACGCGGGTCACGTCCGACAGCAGCCGCGTGCGGTCGAGGGCCTCGACCTGGATGTTGACCAGGAACATCGAGCCGGCCGTCGGCGCCCACTCGACCTCGACGACCCGCTCCTGGGCCTCCAGCAGCGGACCGGCGTTGACGCAGTCGCCGCGGTGCACGGACACACCGCGGCCGCGGGTCACGAAGCCGACCACCGTGTCGCCCGGCACCGGCGTGCAGCACTTGGCGAGCTTGACCCAGATGTCGGACAGGCCCTTGACGACGATGCCGGGGTCGGTGCCGGTGCGCGCCTTGCGGGACGGCCGGGTCGGGGTGGCGGCCTCGGCGAGGTCCTCGACGGCGCCCTCCGTGCCGCCCATCGCCGCCATGACCCGCTGCACGACGCTCTGCGCGGACAGCCGTCCTTCGCCGATCTCGACGTACAGCGCCGTGACATCGGTGAGCCGGAGGTCGCGGGCCATCGTCGGCAGCGCCTCGCCCCCGAGGAGCCGCTGCAGCGGCAGGCCCTGCTTGCGGACGGCCCGGGTGAGCGCCTCCTTGCCGGCATCGACGGCGTCCTCGCGCCGCTCCTTGGCGAACCACTGCTTGATCTTGTTGCGGGCCCGCGGGCTCTGGACGAACTGCAGCCAGTCCTGGGACGGGTGCGCGCTCTCGGCCTTGCTGGTGAAGATCTCGACGACGTCGCCGTTGTCGAGCGCGGACTCCAGCGGCACCAGGCGGCCGTTGACCCGGGCGCCGATGCAGCGGTGGCCGACCTCGGTGTGGACGGCGTACGCGAAGTCGACCGGGGTGGCGGCCGCGGGCAGCGAGACGACGTCGCCCTTGGGCGTGAAGACGAAGACCTCGGTGGAGTGCAGGTCGAAGCGCAGCGAGTCCATGAACTCGCCGGGGTCGGCCGCCTCCTTCTGCCAGTCGAGCAGCTGGCGCAGCCACGCCATGTCGTCGCCCTTGACCGGCGCCTGGATGCCGCCGCCCTCCTTGTACTTCCAGTGCGCGGCGATGCCGTACTCCGCCCGGCGGTGCATCTCCTCGGTGCGGATCTGCAGCTCGACCGGCTTGCCCTGCGGACCGATGACGGTCGTGTGCAGCGACTGGTACATGTTGAACTTGGGCATGGCGATGTAGTCCTTGAACCGGCCGGGCACCGGGGACCACAGGGCGTGCACGGTGCCGAGGGCGGCGTAGCAGTCGCGGACGTCGTCGACGAGCACGCGGATGCCGACCAGGTCGTAGATGTCGGCGAAGTCGCGGCCGCGCACGATCATCTTCTGGTAGATCGAGTAGTAGTGCTTCGGCCGGCCGGTCACGGACGCGCGGATCTTCGCGGCCTTGAGGTCGGCGTTGATGCGGTCCACGACCTCGGCCAGCTGGGTGTCCCGCGACGGCGCGCGCTCGGCGACCAGGCGGACGATCTCGTCGTACCGCTTCGGGTAGAGCGTCGCGAAGGCGAGGTCCTCGAGCTCCCACTTCAGCGTGTTCATGCCGAGACGGTGGGCCAGCGGAGCGAAGATCTCCAGCGTCTGGCGGGCGATCCGCTCCTGCTTCTCCGGCTTCAGCCAGCGCAGCGTGCGCATGTTGTGCAGCCTGTCGGCCAGCTTGATGACCAGCACCCGGGGGTCGCGGGCCATCGCCACGACCATCTTGCGGATCGTCTCGGCCTCGGCGGCGTCGCCGAACTGGACCTTGTCGAGCTTGGTGACGCCGTCCACCAGATGACCGACGTCGCCGCCGAAGTCGCGGCGCACGTCGTCGAGCGTGTAACGGGTGTCCTCGACCGTGTCGTGCAGCAGCGCCGCGACCAGGGTCGTGGTGTCCATGCCGAGCTCGGCCAGGATCGTCGTGACGGCGAGCGGGTGGGTGATGTACGGGTCGCCACTGCGGCGGCGCTGGCCCTCGTGCAGCTGCTCGGCCACCTCGTACGCCTTGACCACCGCACGCAGGTCGGCCTTGGGGTGGTTGACCCGGATCGTGCGCGTCAGCGGCTCGAGCACCGGTGGGGTGCCGCCTGCCTTGGCGGCGGTCAGCCGGGCGAGCCGGGCACGCACCCGACGTCCGGACGGCGGGCCCGATCCGTCGGCCGGTCCTGGGACCTTCTGAGGTGCGGGGCCGTCCGGCGGGACGGCGCTGTCGGCGGTGGGGTCGTACGCCGGGGCGGGCGTCAGGACGTCACCGGGCGCCGGCGGCGCGGCAGGAGCCACGTCGAGGGGGGCGCTCTCGGACCGGGGCGCGACCGGCGTGGCCGCACCCGGGCGGACGTCTGAGTCCACGGGCGGCTCCCTGCGTCGCGGTCGGGTGACCTGCCCCAGCCTACGGGGCGGACCCGGCTCTGCGCGGCAGGCGCTAGTAGGTCAGCAGTGTGTGCACCGGCACACCCGGGTGAGCCTGTGCCAGCAGCTCGCGACCGTGCAGGAACTCCAGCTCCATCAGCACCGAGAAGCCGACGACCTCCGCGCCGGCCGCCTGCACCAGCCGGGCCGCGGCCGCGGCGGTCCCACCGGTGGCCAGGACGTCGTCGACGACCAGCACCCGCTCCCCCGGGGCGAACGCGTCGCGGTGCACCTGCAGGACGTTGCTGCCGTACTCCAGGTCGTACGACGTCTCGTGCGTCGGGCCGGGCAGCTTGCCCGGCTTGCGCACCGGGATGAAGCCGGCCTTCAGGTGGTAGGCCGCCGGCGCCGCGAGCAGGAAGCCGCGCGCCTCGATGCCGACGACCTTGTCGACTCCGGCGTCCTCGTGGTGGGCGACCACCGCGTCCACGGCTGCCGAGAACGCGTCGTGGTCGGCCAGCAGCGGCGAGATGTCCTTGAAGACGATGCCGGGGCTCGGGAAGTCCGCGACGTCGACGATCCGCGAGCGCAGCAGGTCGGTGACGCTCACGCGGCGGCCTCCTCGTCCAGCACGCGCACCACGGCGGAGGTCATAAAGCGGACCGGTACCCCGGGAGCGACCTCCAACACGACCGCGTCCTCCTCCACCGACAGCACGGTCGCGTGGATGCCGGCGGTGGTGATGACCCGCCGGCCCGGCGCCACGGTGGAGCGGACCTGGGCGAGCGCCCGGGCGCGGGCCCGCTGCGGCCGGATCGCGAGGACGTAGAGGCCCACCACGAGCAGCCCGAAGAAGAGCACCTGCGACAGAGCCTGGTTGCCGTTCACCCGGCCAGCCTAGTGATGCCGACCTGCTGATCATCCGCAGGATCAGTGCGCAAGGAGTGCCCCGCGGCGGGGTCTTGCGCACGGATGCTGCGGATGATCAGCGTGGTCAGCCGGCGTCGCCGAGGTCCAGGGGGAGGACGTCCACGGCGGTGGCCCGGGGCGGGCGCAGCCCGAGGTGGGTCCAGGCGGCCGGCGTCGCCACGCGGCCGCGCGGGGTACGGACGATCAGGCCGGAGCGCACCAGGAACGGCTCGGCCACCTCCTCGACGGTCTCGCGCTCCTCGCTGACCGCGACGGCCAGCGTGGACAGGCCGACCGGGCCGCCGCCGAAGCGGTGGACCAGCGCGCTGAGGACCTCGCGGTCGAGGCGGTCGAGGCCGAGCTCGTCGACGTCGTAGACCTTCAGCGCCGCCCGCGCGGTGTCGCGGTCGACGACGCCGTCCGCGCGCACCTCGGCGAAGTCGCGCACCCGGCGCAGCAGCCGGTTGGCGATGCGGGGCGTGCCACGAGAGCGACCCGCGATCTCGACGCCGCCGTCCGGGCGCAGGTCCACGCCGAGCAGGCCGGCGCTGCGGACCAGGACGCGCTCGAGCTCGGCCGGCGTGTACGGCTCCATGTGGGCGGTGAAGCCGAAGCGGTC
>JBKJQM010000274.1:0-2921 GCA_046594005.1 Mycobacteriales bacterium | reverse complement strand
ACCGCGAGGGAGGTGAACCCGTCGGTGCGGGCGTGCAGCCCGTCGGCGACCAGCGCCGCGGACCCGATCTCCCTGCCGACGCGGATGCGGTACTGCGCGACCGCCTCGTTGCCGAGGAACCCGATCACGCCCGCAGCCGCGACGGCGCCGACGTGCGAGACCTCCGAGGGGTCGATCAGCCGGCGGATCGACTCGTACGCCGCGGCTGCGGCCGACAGCAGGATGAACAGCACGATGACGATGCCGGCCAGGTCCTCGGCGCGGCCGTACCCGTAGGTGTATCGGCGCGTGGGTGCTCGCCGACCGATC
The DNA here is from genome assembly GCA_046594005.1 of Mycobacteriales bacterium. Lineage (GTDB taxonomy): Bacteria > Actinomycetota > Actinomycetes > Mycobacteriales > SCTD01 > SCTD01. Next base: position 2,612 of record JBKJQM010000274.1, on the reverse strand, counting down.
AGGAAGGCGACGCCCAGGGGCACGGCGGTCAGCGCGTCGGCGACGTTGTGCAGGGTGTCGCCGAGCAGCGCGACCGAGCCGGTGATCACCACGACGATGCCCTGCGCGACCGCGGTCACGCCGAGCACGGCGAGCGAGACCCCGAGTGCGCGCACGCCCTTCTTGGAGCCGACCAGCGCGTCGTCGACCTGGTCGGCCGCGTCGTGGCTGTGCGGCGCGACCAGCTCCTTCAGCTTCCCGAGCAGCCCGCTCGGGTGGTCGTGCGAGTCGTGCGAGTGCCCGTGCTCGGGGGCCGTGTCGTGCGGGTGGTCGTCCACCCCCGCAGTGTGCCCCCGACCGGGGGCCCTAGGCAGCCCGGGCGCCGCCGGACGCGACGCGGCCGTACTTCCGGCGCTGGCGACCCTCGACGCCGCGGGCGAGCGCCGACAGGGCCAGGCAGACCCCGACGTAGACCGCTGCCACGACGACGTAGGCCTGCAGCAGGTCGCCGGTCACCTCGCCGGCGAACTGCCCCCGGCGCAGCAGCTCCTCGAAGCCGATGACGAAGCCGTACGACGTGTCCTTGAGCACGACGACGCCCTGGGCGATGAGCGACGGAAGCATCCGTGCGACGGCCTGGGGGAGCACGACCAGCCGCTGGACCTGCCCGCCGCGCAGGCCGAGGGCGATCGCCGCCTCCGACTGCCCCTTGGGCAGGGAGGCGACGCCCGCACGCACGATCTCGCACATGACGGCGCTGTTGTAGAGCGTCAGGCCGAGTACCAGCGCGCTGTAGCGGCTGACCCGTTCCGGCAGGCCGAGGCCGGCGGGGAGCGACTGCAGCAGATCGGGCAGTGCGAGGAACGAGAACAGGATGAGCAGCAGCGAGGGCAGCGCCCGGAACAGCTCGACGTAGGCACCGGCCAGCCAGCGCAGCGCCCGCACCCGGCTGAGCCGGCCCAGGGCCATGACGGTCCCGAGCAGCACCGACAGGGCGATCGCGAGCGCGGCGGCCTGCAGCGTCTTGACCAGGCCACCGGCGAGCAACTGGGTGCCGTCGGCGCTGAGCACCTCGCTCCACCGGTCGCCGTCGAGCTGCCCGCGGTCCTGCAGCCGGGCCAGGGCCACGAGCAGCAGCAGGAGCAGCACCCCGGCGCCGACCACCGAGGCGAGCAGAGCTCGGCGCCGCCCGCGCGGACCGAGCTCGTCGCCGAAGGCGCCGACCCCCGCGCTCATCGGCTGAACGCCGTGCGCCGCTCGAGCCGGCCGACCAGCAGGCCCATCGGAAGCGTGAGGGCGAGGTAGCACAACGCCGCCCCGAGCACGGCGAACACCGGGTCGACGCTGGTGTTGATGATCGTCTCGGTGGAGTTGGTGATGTCCGTGACGTCGATGGTGGCGGCGACCGCGGTGTTCTTCGTCAGCGCGATCAGGACGTTGCCCAGAGGTGGCACCACCGTGCGGAAGGCCTGCGGGAGCACCACGAGGCCGAGGACCTGCCGGAAGGGCAGGCCGAGCGAGCGGGCGGCTTCGCCCTGGCCGACGCTGACCGCGTTGATGCCCGAGCGCAGGGCCTCGCAGACGAACGACGCGTGGTAGATCACGACGGCCAGGGCCGCGTAGAAGAAGAACGACCGGGTCGCGGTGACCTTCGGCAGGCCGAAGGCCATGAGGACGACCAGCACGGGCAGCGGGAAGTTGCGGAAGAGCTCGACGTAGCCGGTGCCGGCGGCGCGCAGGCTGGCGACGGGGCTGACCCGCAGCGCGGCCAGCCCCGTCCCGAGCACGAGGGCGCCGGTGGCGCCGATCGCCGTCAGCTGCAGCGTCCCGACGAACCCCTCGGCGTAGACGTCGAGGTTGTCGGTGATCGTCGACAGGCCCACCGGGCGCTCCCGCTGCCGGGTCGCCTAGTAGCGGTCGACCGCCGGCGGGTCGGGCAGGTCGGCCTTGTCCTGCGCCTTGCCGACCGTGCTCGTGAGCGCGGTCTCCCAGCGCCCGTCGGAGTAGGTCTTCTCGAGCAGGTCGTTGAGCCAGGTGCGGAACTCCTGGTCGCCCTTCTTGAGCCCGATGCCGTACGGCTCGTCGCTGAACGGCCGGCCGACCGTCTTGAAGTCCTCCGGGTTCTTGGCCACCAGGCCGAGCAGGATCGCCTCGTCGGTCGTGACCGCGTCGGCCTGGCCGTTCTTCACGGCCTCGGCGCACTTGCCGTAGGTGTCGAACAGGATGACCTTGGCCGCGGGGGCCACCTTGACGATGTTCTCGGCGGGCGTGGAGCCCTCGACCGAGCAGACCTTCTTGCCGGCCAGGTCGTCCTTGCTCTTGATCGCGTCATCGTCCTTGGCGACCATGAGGCTCTGGCCGGTGAGGTAGTACGGCCCGGCGAAGTCGACGACGTTCTTGCGCTTGTCGTTGATCGTGTAGGTCGCGACGACGATGTCGACGGTGCCGTTCTGGATGAATGGCTCGCGGTTCTTCGAGACCGACTCGGTGAACTCCGGCTTCACGCCGAGCTCCTTGGCGATGATCTTCGCGATCTCGACGTCGAAGCCCTCGACGTCGCCCGAGAGGGTCTTCTCGCCGTACAGCGGCTGGTCGAACTTCGTGCCCACCTTGAGCACGCCCGCCTTGGCGAT
>JBKJQM010000258.1:0-5206 GCA_046594005.1 Mycobacteriales bacterium | reverse complement strand
CGTGGTGGTCCCGGTCGGCGACGACGGCACCGTCTCGTTGCGCAACGGAGCCGGAACGCTGCACCTCGTCGTCGACCTGCTCGGGGCGCGTACGCCCCGAGCAGGTCGACGACGAGGTGCAGCGTTCCGGCTCCGTTGCGCAACGAGACGGTGCCGTCGTCGCCGACCGGGACCACCACGGAAGCGGCGGTCGTGCGTCCGGGAGCGGGGTTGAAGTTGCTGACCTCCGGCGGCCTTCCGAGGCGGGTCGGGTAGACGCGCACGTCGGTCTGCTTCGTCGCGCCGGTGCCGGTCACGTTCAGCACGACCGCGGTCGTGCCGGCGGGGACGACGCTGCGGACGTCCAGGCGGCGGACCTCGCCCGCGCCGAGCGAGCCACCGGACTTCCGGGTGTCGAGCAGCCGGGACGGCGGGTTCAGACCGGTCAGCGACGCTCCGCTGCCCGAGGTCGTGAAGTAGCCGGACAGGTCGGCCAGCAGGTGCACGTCGCCGGCCTGGTTGCGCAGCCGCACACGACCCCCGTCGCCCACCTTCACGGTGACGAGGTTCGCCACGGTCGCGCCCGGCACGACGTTGAGGTTGCTGACCGTCGGCGGCTCGCCCGCGGTGGCGGGGGTCGGGTAGACCCGCACGTCCGAGCCGCTGGTCGCCGAGGTCGCCGTCACGTTGAGGACGACCGCGGTCGCGCCGGCGGGCACGCGGACGCCGTCCACCACCGTCAGGTCGAGGACGCCGCCCGGACCCACCCGCGCTCCGCTGTCCCGGGTGTCGAGCAGCCGTACCGGGTCGAGCGGGACGTACAGCGACTGCACCGACGTGGGCGTCGCCGCTCGGGCCGGCGAGGTGGCCAGGCCCGGCAGTCCGGTGGCGGCCAGCAGCGCGGCGAGAGGCAGGACGAGGCGCTTCACCAGCAGGACGCTAATCCCCGCGACGGCGCCAGGACGTGCGTTCGCGCGGCCCGGTCGCACGCTTCTGCTGACGCCGGCTGGTCTACTGCGCCGATGCGCATCGCCGCCCGGTTCAACGGCCCACCCGACTCCGCCAACGGCGGCGTGACCGCGGGGAGGCTGGCGGCGTACGTCGGCGCGCCCGCCGTCGAGGTCACGTTGCGGCGCCCGCCGCCGCTCGGGGTGGACCTGCGGGTGGACGCCTCCGGGGGCGGCGCCCGGCTGCTGCACGGCGAGCTGCTCGTGGCGGAGGCGGTGCCGTCCACGGTCGACGTCGAGCCGGGACCCCCGGTGCCGGTCGAGCAGGCCGCGGCGACCGTCTACGCGGGGCTCGCCGACCACCCGTTCCCGACGTGCTTCGTCTGCGGGCCGGCGCACGAGGACGGACTCGACCTGCGCCCGGGACCGCTGCCGGACGGCCGCGTCGCGTGCACGTGGACGCCGGCCGACGACGACCCGGTGATGGTGTGGGCGGCGCTGGACTGCCCCGGTGGATGGTCGGCGCTCCTGCCGGGGCGGCCGATGGTGCTCGGGCGGATGGCGCTGCAGAGCAGGGCCCCGGTCGTCGTCGGCGAGCCGCACGTGGTGGTGGGCTGGACGACCGGCGAGGAGGGCCGCAAGACGCACACGGCCACCGCCCTGTACGACGCGGCCGGCACGGTGCTGGCAGTCGCCCGCGCGACCTGGATCGCCCTGCCGCCTGCCTGAAGGTCAGTCGCGGCGGGCGACGAGTGCGTCCGGCTCGCGCGCGTCGTAGGACCGGAAGCGCGTCGCCCCTGCCGCGATGGCCAGCGTGATGCCGACGACCGCCAGACCACCGGCGACCGACGAGCCCTGCAGGCCCACCAGCTCGGCGCCGCCGCCGGCGCGGGCATCGCCGAGACGGGGCCCGCCGGCGACCACGACGATGAAGACCCCGCCGAGCCGGCCGCGCATCTCGTCGGGTGCGGCCGCCTGCAGGATGGCGGTGCGGAAGACGGCGGACACCATGTCGGACAGTCCCGCGGCGGCGAGGCAGAGGACGGCCAGCCACAGCCTGTCCGCCAGGCCGAACAGCGTGACCGACAGCCCCCACGCGACGATCGCCCCGAGCACCGCGATCCCGTGCCGGTGGACCCGGCCGAGCCAGCCGGAGAACAGCGCTCCGAGCAGAGCGCCGACGGCGAGGGACGAGTACAGGATCCCGGCCGTCTGCTCGCCGCCGCCGTAGACCTCCTGCGCGAGAGCGGGGAACAGCGCCCGTGGCATGGCGAACACCATTGCGACGATGTCGACGACGAAGGTCATGAGCAGCACCTGGCGCGTGCGCAGGAACGCGAGTCCTTCCAGGACGCTGGCCGTTCCGGCCCGCCGCCCGCCGCCTGCCGGTGGCATCGGCGGGAGCCCGCGCACCGCCACGAGCGCAGCGCCGAAGGACAGGGCGTCAAGGCCGTACGCGGAGGCGTACCCGAAGCGCGCGACGAGCAGCCCGGCGAGCAGCGGCCCGATGGTGACCGCGAGGTTGAACTCCACCTGCTTGAGCGCGTTGGCTGCAGGCAGCAGCTCGGTCGGCAGCAGGCGTGGGACGAACGCCTGCCGGGCGGGCGAGTCGATCGCGAACAGGCCTGCCTGGCAGGCAACGACGGCGTACAGCAGCCACGTCTTCTCCAGGCCCGCAGCGGCCTGCGCGACGAGGACGGCGGACAGCAGCACCTGGCCGCCGACGGTGAGCAGGACGAGCTTGCGGCGGTCGACGGCGTCGGCGATCGCGCCGCCGTACAGCCCGAACACGATGAGCGGGAGAAGGCCCGCGAGTCCGACCAGGCCGACGGCGGCGGCGGAGCGGGTCTGCGCGTAGACCTGCAGCGGCACGGCGACGGTGGTCACCTGCGTGCCGATGATGGAGACCGCCTCGCCGAACAGCAGGCGGCGGTACGGCTTCGAGACGCGCAGCGGGGTGAGGTCCAGCGCGGCGCCGCGGAGGCGGGCGGCCATCCCCTGGGCCGTCTGCGAGCTGGGCCGTGTCATGGCGCGAGCCGTTCCACGACCCAGGTGCCGCCGTCGAGGCGGTAGCGCAGCCGGTCGTGGAGCCGGCTGGGCCGGCCCTGCCAGAACTCGACGGCGGACGGGACCAGGCGCAGGCCGCCCCAGAAGTCCGGCACGGGCACGTCCTGCCCGGCGAAGCGCTCCTCCAGCGCCCGCTGCCGCTCCTCGAGCTCCGCCCTACCGGACACGACCGTGGACTGGCGGGAGGTCCAGGCCCCGACCTGGGAGCCGCGGGGGCGGGACCGGAAGTACGCCTCGGTCTCCGAGCGGTCCACCTGCTCGACCGAGCCCTCGACGACGACCTGCCGCTCGAGGTCGACCCAGGAGAACAGCAGGGTCGCGCGCCGGGTGGCCAGCGCCTCGCGCGCCTTGCGCGAGCCGAGGTTGGTGAACACGACCAGGCCGAGGGCGTCGTACGCCTTGAGCAGCACCGTGCGGGCGCTCGGCACGCCCTCGGGCGTCGCCGTCGCCAGGACGACGGCGTTGGGCTCGGTCAGCGACGCGGCCGCGCCGAACCACCGGTCGAACTGCTCGAGCCAGGTGGGGGCGAGGTCCGCCTCGTCCAGGCCGGCGCGCGCGTAGTCGCGGCGCAGGTCCGAGAGCGGCCGTGGTGCGGTCACCCGGTCACGCTATGCGCGGCCCCGTTCGCACGCCGGGCGGGCGGCACGGCAGGATGGCGGACGACAGAGGTACCCCCTCGGACGCGACAGGAGCCGCACCCATGGCTGACGAGACCCCGTTCAAGCCCGGACTCGAGGGCGTCGTCGCCTTCGAGTCGGAGATCGCCGAGCCCGACAAGGAGGGCAGCGCGCTCCGCTACCGCGGCGTGGACATCGAGGAGCTCGTCGGCAACGTGAGCTTCGGCAACGTCTGGGGCCTGCTGGTCGACGGGAAGTTCAACCCCGGTCTGCCGCCGGCCGAGCCGTTCCCGCTGCCCGTGCACTCCGGCGACATCCGCGTCGACGTGCAGTCCGCCATCGCCATGCTCGCGCCGGCGTGGGGCCTGCAGCAGATGCTCGACATCGACGTCGACCAGATCCGCGACGACCTGGCCCGCACCTCGGTGATGACGATGGCGTTCGTGGCGCAGTCCGCCCGCGGTCTCGGCAAGCCGATGGTCCCGCAGAGCGAGGTCGACAAGGCCAAGACCATCGTCGAGCGCTTCATGATCCGCTGGAAGGGCGAGCCCGACCCGGCCCACACCAAGGCCGTCGACGCCTACTTCGTGTCCGCCGCCGAGCACGGCATGAACGCCTCCACGTTCACCGCGCGCGTCATCGCCTCGACCGGTGCGGACGCGGCGGCGGCCATCTCCGGCGCCATCGGCGCACTGTCCGGCCCGCTGCACGGCGGGGCGCCGAGCCGCGTGCTGACGATGCTCGACGAGGTCGAGAAGGCCGGGGACCCGAGCAAGTACGTCAAGGGGCTGCTCGACCGCGGCGACCGCCTGATGGGCTTCGGGCACCGCGTCTACCGCGCCGAGGACCCGCGTGCCCGCGTGCTGCGCCGTACGGCCCAGGAGCTCGGCTCGCACCGCTACGAGGTCGCGGACGCGCTGGAGAAGGCAGCGATCGAGGAGCTGACGGCGCGTTACCCCGACCGGGCCCTGCGCACGAACGTCGAGTTCTGGTCGGCCGTCGTCCTCGACTTCGCCGAGGTGCCGCCGCACATGTTCACGTCGATGTTCACCTGCGCCCGCACCGCCGGGTGGAGCGCGCACGTCCTCGAGCAGAAGAAGCTGAACAAGCTCATCCGCCCGTCGGCGAAGTACGTCGGTCCGGCACCGCGACCGGTGTCCGACGTGCAGAGCGACGTCCTGCCCGCGGGGAACCAGGTCTAGTGGCGCTGCAGATCCCGAAGGACCTCCTGCCACAGGACGGCCGCTTCGGCGCGGGCCCGTCCAAGGTGCGTCCGGCCCAGCTCGACGCGCTCACCGGGCCGCGGGCCGCCGCCCTGGGCTCCTCGCACCGCCAGGCCTCGGTCCGCCAGGTGGTCAGCGCCGTGCGGACCGGGCTGGCCGAGCTGTTCTCGCTCCCCGACGGGTACGAGGTCGTGCTCGGCAACGGCGGCTCGACCTGCTTCTGGGACGTCGCGGGCTTCGACCTGGTGCGCGACCGGGCGCAGTTCCTCGTCTTCGGCGAGTTCGGCGGCAAGTTCGCCGAGGGCGTCGCGGCATCGCCGTTCACCGGCGAGCCGGTCGTCGTACGGGCCGAGCCCGGGAGCGCACCGGACTG
>JBKJQM010000202.1:0-5422 GCA_046594005.1 Mycobacteriales bacterium | reverse complement strand
CGGCGACACGACGCTGACCTTCCTGTCCAACCTGCAGAAGGCGGACGACGCCGGGCAGGGCCTGACCTACGTCAGTGCCGTGACCGTCGAGGAGAAGTCCGTCTGGGACTACAACTCCGGCAACCCCACGGGCGACCCGGCGACCCTCGGCCAGCACCCCAAGCCCAAGACACCGCTGGTGGCCGTCTACCCCAAGGAGGGGACGCTCACCAGCGACAACCCCTACGTCGTGCTCAAGGCCGACTGGGTCGACGACGCGAAGCGGGCGGTGGCAGCCGACTTCCTGGAGTACGTCCGGGGCAAGGGCCCGCAGGCCCGTTTCGCCGACGCGGCCTTCCGCGGCTTCGACGGCAAGCCCACGAAGCGGATCGTGCAGGCCGACGGGATGCTGCCCAGCGAGCCCAAGGCCGTCCTCGCGCCGCCCGCGCCGCCCGTGCTCGCCGGCGTGCAGGCGTCCTGGGAGAAGCTGCGCAAGCGCGCCAAGGTGCTGCTCGTGCTGGACGTCTCCGGCTCCATGGGCGAGCAGGTCGGCAGCGAGGGCGCGAGCAAGCTCGACCTCGCCAAGAGCGCAGCGGCCAAGGCCGTCGGGCTGCTCGCGCCGGACGACCAGGTCGCGCTGTGGACCTTCTCGACCGACCCTGACGGCGGCCCGCCGTACACCCAGCTCGTACCGTTCGGCCCTGCTGCGCAACAGGTCTCGACCATCAAGACCATGATCGCGGACCTCGTGCCGGGCGGCGGCACCGGGCTGTACGCCACCGTCCGAGCAGCCAGCCGCTCGCTGTCGGGGACGTTCGACCGCACCCGCATCAACGCCGTCGTCGTCCTCACCGACGGCCGCAACGAGTACCCCGCCGACAGCAACCTCGACTCCCTCACGCGCGAGCTCGGCGGTGAGGACGTCGACCGGTCGGTGCGGGTCTTCCCGATCGCGTACGGCGACGACGCCGACTTCGGCGAGCTCACCTCGATCGCCGACGCCTCACGGGCCGCGGCCTACGACGCCTCCGACCCGGCGTCGCTGGACAAGGTGCTCACCGCGGTGCTGAGCAACTTCTGACGTGTCGCTGTCCGACGAGCTGAAGGACCCCTGGGGGCTGGTGGCCTCGGGAGTGTCCGGAGGTCTGGTGTGGGCCCTCGTGACCGGCCCCGTCGGTGTCGGAGTGGGCGTCGCCGCCGGCGCAGCCGTGCTCGGTGTCAAGGTCGTCGCCGGGCTGCTGCTCAACAAGGACGACGAGCCTGTCCCGGAGCTGGTGCGGCCACCTCGAGGCAGCGTCGCCGCCGGGTGGCTCTCGCGCGCCGAGCAGGCCGTGACGGCGCTGGACGACCTCGCCGCCACCGCACGCCGTGGCCCGCTGTCGGTGCAGGTCGACGGCGCCGCCGGCGAGGCCCGGGACACCCTCGGCGCCCTCGGCCGGCTGGGCGCGCAGGCCACCGCCGTGGAGGGCGCCCTGCGGCGCGTGGACGACGCCGCACTGGACGCCGAGGCACTGCGCCTCGAGCAGGCGGGCTCGCACGGCCCGGCCGAGGTGCGGACCGAGGTGGCCCGGAGCCTGGCCGCCGTCCGCGACCGGATCGCCGTGCGGGACCGGCTACGGGACGCCCGCGCGACCACGCTCGCGCGCATGCAGTCGGTGACGCTCGGCCTCGAGGGGCTGGTGGCCCGCCTGGCCGAGGTGCTGGCGCTGGCGGAGACCACCGGCGCCGTCGACGACTCGGCCGGCCAGGTCGCCGAGCTGGCGCACGAGCTCGAGGGCCTGCGGGTCGGCCTGGCGGAGACCGAGGCGGTGTCGCGCGGCGCGCTCGCACAGGCGCCGCCCCCGCAGTCCTGAGCGCCCGGAAGTCGCCCCGACGCGGGTCTGCGGGGCCCGGCAGCGGGCAGGTGCTGACAGACTGCAGGTCAGCACGGCCCCCTACTCGGCAGGAGCTCATCCGATGGCCAACCCGTTCGTCCGCGGCTGGAAGTACTTCATGGCGCTGCTCTCCGGGAAGCTGGACGAGCACGCGGACCCGAAGATCCAGATCCAGCAGGCCATCGAGGAGGCGCAGCGCTCGCACCAGCAGCTGACCCAGCAGGCGGCGGCCGTCATCGGCAACCAGCGCCAGCTGGAGATGAAGCTGGCCCGCCAGATGAGCGAGGTCGAGAAGCTGCAGGGCTCCGCCCGTCAGGCGCTGGTCCTCGCCGACCAGGCGCGTGCGGCCGGCGACGAGGCCAAGGCGGCGCAGTACGAGCAGACCGCGACGACGTTCGCGACCCAGCTGGTCGCCGCCGAGCAGTCGATGGAGGACCTCAAGAGCCTGCACGACTCAGCCCTGCAGGCCGCCGAGCAGGCCAAGAAGGCGGTCGAGAACAACGCGATGCAGGTCCAGGCCAAGCTCGCCGAGCGCAGCCAGCTGCTGACCCAGCTCGAGCAGGCCAAGATGCAGGAGCAGGTCTCCGCGTCGCTGTCGTCGATGTCCGAGCTGTCGGCCCCCGGCAGCACGCCCAGCCTGAACGAGGTGCGCGACAAGATCGAGGCGCGCTACGCCAAGGCGCTGGGCTCGGCCGAGCTCGCGCAGAACAGCGTCGAGGGCCGAATGCTCGAGGTGCAGAAGAGCACCCTCGACATGGCCGGCAGCTCGCGGCTGGACCAGATCCGCGCCTCCATGGCCGGCAAGGAGCTGGCCTCCCCGCCGCCGGCCGCGACCCCGCCGCTCACCAGCGGCACGAGCACCCCCGTCGCCGAGGGCGACGCCGAGAAGGCGTAGGGATGCGTTGGCGCTCGACGACCGCCAGCTCGCCAAGCGGCTGACCCGCGACGCGCGCGCCGCCACCAGGGCGTCCGCGCGTGTCCGGGCCGCCCACGCGCGGGCGGTGGAGCGCCGCGAGCGTGCGCTGCGCCGGGCGCGGCACGCCCTGCCGTGGCGGGCCGGCACCGCTGTCGCGGCAGCGACGTACGCCGTCGCCGTCGAGCCCGGCCTGCTCGTGGGCACCGTCGGCGCCGTCGCGGCCGTGGGCGCGTTCCGCTCGCTGGTCACGCTGCTTCGCCCGCCGGTCGCACCGCTCCTGGCGCTGCCGCCGGCCGCGCCCGCCGCACCGGTGCCGGACCGCCGCAGCGCCGCCTGGCCCGCCGTGCGGCGGCTCGAGGCCGTACGGGGCGAGCTGGTGCGCCTGCTGCCGCTGGTCTCGCCCGCCGGCCGCGACGTCGCCGACGAGGCCTGGGGGGCTGCCGCCGAGGCCGACGCGGCGCTGCGCTGGCAGGCCGCTCGCCTCGCCGCGGTCGAGCCGCACCGCGGCGCCGAGCCCGGGCTGCTCCGTCCGCTGTACGCCGGCGTCGAGCGCTCCGAGCGCCTGGTGCTGGCCGTCGCGGACCTGGTCTGCGCCAGCGCCGACCCGCTGGCCGCCTCGCGGCTGCAGGACGCCACCGACGCCGTGCACGGACTGGCGCAGGGGCTGCGAGAGGTCCGTTGAGTGGTCGTGCCCCTACGGGGGAGGGACCGGTCATGACGACACCCGCTGTGCCCACGACCGCTGCCGCCCTGCCCGCGGGCGGCTCGATGCCCCTGCTCGGCTTCGGCACCTGGCAGATCACGGGCCCCGCCGCCCAGGAGTCGGTGGAGGCGGCCCTCGAGGCCGGCTACCGGCACCTGGACACCGCCACCATCTACGGCAACGAGCGCGAGGTCGGGGCGGGTCTCGCGGCCAGCGGCGTGGCGCGCGACCAGGTCTTCGTGACGACGAAGTGCCCGCCGGACAAGGCGGACTCGGCGCGAGAGGTCCTCGAGCAGAGCCTGGAGATGCTCGGGGTCGACGCGGTGGACCTGTGGCTCATCCACTGGCCCGGCGCCGGGCTGCCGCTGTGGGAGACCTTCCTGCAGGCCCGCCAGGACGGCCTGGTGCGCGACGTCGGCGTCAGCAACTACAGCCTCGACATGCTCGACGAGCTGGAGCGGTCCACCGGGGTCGCGCCGGCGGTCAACCAGATCAAGTGGAGCCCGCTGCTGTACGACGCGGCGGTCGAGCAGGGCCACCGCGACCGGAGCGTCGTCCTCGAGGGCTACAGCGCCCTGCGCGGCGGAACCCTCGAGGACCCCGTCATCGGCGGCATCGCCGAGCGCCTCGGCCGGACCCCGGCCCAGGTGATCGTGCGTTGGCACCTCGAGCACGGCGTCGTCGCGATCCCGAAGTCCACGAACCCCGAGCGCATCCGGTCGAACGCCGACGTCGACGGCTTCTCGCTGTCCGCCGAGGACCTCGCCGCACTGGACGGCCTCGCCGCGTAGCCCCGAGCTCCTGCGGCAGGATGCGCCGGTGACCCGGCTGAGCGGTACCCACGTCCTGATCACCGGCGGCTCCGAGGGCATCGGCCTCGCGACCGCCGCCCTGCTGCTCGACCGGGGCGCCCGCGTCTCGCTGCTGAGCCGCAGCCCGGACAAGCTGGCCGCCGCACAGGTGTCGCTCGGCCGTCCGGTGGAAGTCGAGCCCGCCGACGTGACCGACGCCGCCGGCCTGGCGCGGGCGGTCGAGGCCCTGGTGTCGCGGTCCGGTCAGGTGGACGTCCTCGTGGCGTCCGCCGGCGGCGCCGAGCCCGGGCACTTCCCGGCGCTCGGCCTCGACGTGCTGCACCGGCAGATGGACCTCAACTACTTCGGGGCGGTGCACGCCGTGCGCGCCGTCCTGCCCGCGATGCTGGACCGGGGCCGCGGCCACGTGGTGCTGGTGTCGTCGGTGGCCGGTCTCGTGGGCGTGTTCGGGTACGGCGGCTACGGCCCCGCGAAGGCGGCGCTGCGCAACCTGGCCGAGGTACTGGAGGCCGAGCACGGGGACGCCCTCACGGTGTCGGTCGCCTACCCGCCGGACACCATCACGCCCGGTTTCAAACGGGAGAACCTGACGAAACCTGCTGAGACGGCGGCGGTCTCGGCGATGGTGGCGCCGGTGAGCGCCGAGCAGGTGGCCCGGGCGATCGTCCGCGGCATCGAGCGGGACACCCGCACGATCACCGCCGACCGGGGGAGCGCTGCCCTGGCGCGGGCGACCAGCGCGCTGGCACCAGCTGTACGCGCGTCCATGCGCCGCACCGTCCGCAAGGCCCAGCGGGGGTGACCAGGGGGGTCAGCGGACCGACGGGCGCAGGGCCGGGACGGGCTCGTCGTCGACGTGCACGGACAGCACGAGGGCGTTCTCGGCGGAGCCGGTGAAGTAGGTGAGGTTCGTGACGAGCAGCCGCCCGCCGCCGAGCAGTGTCGCCGAGGACGGCGAGTCGAACGGCGCGTCGCCCACCGGGGGGCGGGTGAAGGAGCGCTCCTCTGTCCCGTCCCGGCCGATCACGATCAGCCGGTCGGTCACCAGCGTCACCAGGTAGACCCGCCCGGAGCGGGCCAGCGCGAACCCGTCCGGCCCCTCGCCGGGCCGCGTCGCGTAGAGCTGCGTGAGGGCGCC
>JBKJQM010000168.1:0-5293 GCA_046594005.1 Mycobacteriales bacterium | reverse complement strand
GCAGATCGCCGCGATCCGCGCCGCCCTCGACGCGACGCTGCCCGAGACCCCCGAGCCCGATGACGACCGCAGCCGCGACGCCCGCGAGTTCGACCTGTTCGTGGACCTGCTCACCGGTGGCGCCCAGGCCGGCAGTTGGCACGCCGAGATCGTCGTCCCGGTCAGCACCGCCGGCGGTGGTGACCTCGAGCTCGCCGAGATCCCCGGCCTCGGGCCGATCCTGCCCTCGACCGCCCGTGACCTGCTCACGCACACCGACACCCTCGCACCCACCGCTGTGGACGAGAACGGACAGGTCGTGGCGACCGGCGATGCCGTGCGGGTCCAGCACCAGACCACCGCTGAGGCCGACACCGCCCCCGAGGTCGCAGACGCTGGCCGCGCCGAGCCGCTGGCCGAAGATCCGGTGCCCGCCGACCCGACACCCGCCGACCCGACACCCGCCGACCCGCTGCCCACCGACACCGCACCCACCAACACCGCACCCGCCGACCCGGTGCGTGCGGCCCTGCCTGCGATGCGCGTCCACGACCCAGCCACCCTCAGCGGCAGCGGCTACCGCTTCCCGCCTCGGCTGCGCCGGTTCCTGCAGGCCCGCGACCGGACCTGCGTGTTCCCCGGCTGCGGCCGCCCCGCCACCCGCACCGACAAGGACCACCGTGAACCCTGGCCGGCCGGCGCGACCAGCGCCGACAACGGGCAGTGCCTGTGCCGGCACCACCACCGCGCCAAGCACACCGTCTTCACCGTCACCCGCGACCTCGACGGGACCTACGTCTGGACCACCCGCGGCGGCTGGCGCTTCCACCGACGACCCAAGGGCTTCTGAGCCCCGCCCCCGCCTGATCGACCCTCACCCGGACGCCCCGCCGGGTGATCAGGCGCGTCCACGCAACCCCTCGGCCCGCAGGCCGCCGCCCGCCGACCGACCCGGGCCCGCCTCCGGCCGGCTGGGTGACCGCACCGACTCGTGACCGTCGAGTTGTTTTCAGGCCTCGTGCCTGGTGGCTCATGGTCGCGGGGTCGAGGCGGTGCGTCCCGGCCGCGGCACGCCGCGAGCCACCGCTAGGAGTCCGCGGCCTGCGCCGTCATCGCGCTGTAGTCCTCGTCCGGGTGCGCCGCGGCGGCCGACCGTGCCACGTCGAGGCAGGCCCGAGTCACGGCCAGGTCGACGCTCGAGGCGTCCACCGCGAGCTGCAGGTCCTTGGCCATGAGGTCGGTCGAGAACGTCGTCGCCGAGAAGTCATCGGCGTCGAGCATCGGCCGCTTCTGCCCGAGGTACCAGCCGTAGGCCGTCGACCCGAGCACGTCGAGCAGAGCGCCGCGGTCCAGCCCGAGCTCGCGGCCGAGGCGGAGCGACTCGCCGAGGCCGGCGGCCATCACGCCGAGCCCCTGGTTGACGCAGAGCTTGAGGGCGCTGCCACTGCCGACCTCGCCGACGCGACGGACCTTCTCCGGTGCGCCCCACAGGTGGAGCAGCGCCACGGCGTCGTCGTAGTCCGCCTGCGCGCCGCCGACGAGCACGCCGAGGGTGCCTTCGGCGGCCGGGCCGGTGCTCCCGGCGACGGGGGCGTCGACGTAGCGCAACCCGGAACCTGCTGCCAGGCGGGCGAACTCGGCCGCGGCCTCCGGGCCGATGGTGGTGCTGTCGACGACGAGCGTGCCGGCTGCTGCGGCTCCGCAGACCTGCGGCAGGACCTCGCGGACGCTGTCCGGACCGAACAGCACCAGCACCACGCGGTCGGCGCCCGTGACCGCCTCGGCGACCGACTCGGCCTCGGTGGCGCCGCGGACGACGAGCTCACCGGCCCTGCCGGGCGTGCGGTTCCAGACGACCAGGTCGTGGCCGGCGGACAGGACGTGGCCGGCCATGAGGACGCCCATGCGCCCGAGACCGAGTAAGGCGACTCTCATGCCGCCGACCGTATGTCGCCTAGCCCAGCGGCACGATGTCGGGGGCGCCCAGGCGAGCGGCGTCGGCGGTCCGGTCGTCGACCTGCGTCTGCGCCTCCCGCTCCGCCGCGACCCGCGCGACGTAGTGCTCCACCTCGCGCTGACGCTGCTCGGGGCTCCAGCCCAGGACGTCCCCCATGAGGTCCGCGACGACGGGGGCGGCGTCCACCCCGCGGTCCCACGACTCGATCGAGATGCGGGTGCGGCGGGCGAGCACGTCGTCGAGGTGCAGCGCCCCTTCGTGCGCAGAGGAGTAGACGACCTCGGCCCGCAGGTAGTCGTCGGAGCTCGGCAGGGGGGTGGCCAGCGACGGGTCCTGCGCGATGAGCGCGAGCACGTCGTGCGCCAGCGAGCCGTACCGCTGCAGCAGGTGCTCGATCCGCGCAACGTGCAGGCCGCTGGCCTCGGCCAGCGCGTGCCGCCGGTTCCACAGCGCCGGCCAGCCGTCGGCGCCGACGAGCGGGACGTTCTCCGTGACGCAGTCCGCGACGACGCCGTCGATCGCGCGGACCGCCTCGTCCACAGCGTCTTTCGCCATGACGCGGTAGGTCGTGTACTTGCCGCCGGCGACGACGACGAGGCCGGGCACCGGGTGGCCGACGAGGTGCTCGCGGGACAGCTTGCTCGTCAGGTCGGACTCGCCGGCCAGCAGCGGCCGCAGCCCGGCGTAGACGCCGACGACGTCCTCCGGCCGCAGCGGGGAGGCGAGCGCCTTGTTGACCTCACCGAGCAGGTACGACACGTCGCGCGCGCTCACCGCCGGGTGGCTCTTGTCGAGCGACCAGTCGGTGTCGGTGGTGCCGAGGATCCAGTGCCGGCCCCACGGGATGACGAACAGCACGCTGCTCTCGGTGCGCAGGATCATCCCTGTGGTGGAGGCGATCCGGTCGCGCGGCACGAGCAGGTGCACGCCCTTGCTGGCGCGTACGTGGAACTGCCCTCGGGTGTTGGCCATCGCCTGCGTGTCGTCGGTCCACACACCGGTGGCGTTGACGACCTGCTGGGCCCGCACGTCGAACGAGCGGCCGGACTCCAGGTCCTTGACCCGCGCCCCGGTGACCCGCTCGCCCTCCCGCAGCAGGGACACGACGCGGACCCGGTTGGCGCAGGCCGCGCCGTACGCCGCCGCCGTCCGGACGATCGTCATGGTGTGCCGGGCGTCGTCCACCTGCGCGTCCCAGTACTGCACCGCGCCGACGAGGGCGCCGGGTGCGAGGGCAGGTGCGAGCGCGCGGGCCTTGCGCTTGGACAGGTGCCGGTGGCGGGGCAGCCGGCCAGACCTGCCGAGGGCGGCGCCCATCCCGTCGTACAGCGCGATGCCCGCGCCGACGTACGGCCGCTCCCACCCGCGACCGGTCAGCGGGTAGAGGAACGACACGGGGCGCACGAGGTGCGGCGCGAGGCGGTGCAGCAGCAGCGAGCGCTCGCGCAGCGCCTCGGCCACGAGCCGGAAGTCGAGCATCTCGAGGTAGCGCAGGCCCCCGTGGATCAGCTTGCTGCTGCGGCTCGAGGTGCCGCTGGCCCAGTCGCGTGCCTCGACCAGGCCCACCGACAGGCCGCGGGTGGCGGCGTCCAGGGCGGCGCCGGCGCCGACCACCCCGCCGCCGATGACCAGCACGTCGAGGACACCCGCCTCCAGGGTGGCGAGGGCGGCGGTGCGGGCGGTGGGGCCGAGGGAGGGGCCGGTCGTGGACACGCAGCTCCTCTCGGACGGGGGGCGAGCGCGGGCCCGGGCGGGTGCCGCGGACGCCGTCGCCACAAGCCTGCCAGCCGCCGCGGCGGGGCACCTGCGCCGCGGACCGGACGGGTGGGACAGAATGGCGTTCGGTCTTCACTCAGGAGTGCTCGTGCAGCAGCCCCAGTTCGCGTCCACGTCCGACGTCTCCGAGCGGCTGTCCGCTGCCGGCTACCTGACGGACGACGCCATCGCGACCACCGTCTTCCTCGCTGACCGGCTCGGCAAGCCGCTGCTGGTCGAGGGGCCTGCTGGTGTCGGCAAGACCGAGCTGGCCAAGGCGGTGGCCGAGGCGACGGGCTCCGAGCTCATCCGCCTGCAGTGCTACGAGGGCCTGGACGAGGCGCGCGCGCTGTACGAGTGGAACTACAAGAAGCAGCTGCTGCGCATCCAGGCCAGCAAGGACGACGACTCCTGGGACGACATCCACGACGACGTGTTCGCCGAGGAGTTCCTGCTGTCGCGGCCGCTGCTCACCGCGATCCGCCGCACCGAGCCGACCGTCCTGCTCATCGACGAGACCGACAAGGCCGACGTCGAGGTCGAGGGCCTGCTGCTCGAGGTGCTGTCCGACTTCCAGATCACGATCCCCGAGCTCGGCACCATCGCGGCGGTCCGCCGCCCGCTGGTCTTCCTCACCTCGAACGCGACCCGCGAGCTGTCCGAGGCGCTCAAGCGGCGCTGCCTCTACCTGCACCTGGACTACCCGAGCGCCGAGCGCGAGAAGGCGATCGTGCTGTCGCGCGTTCCCGAGATCGCCGAGCAGCTGGCCGAGTCGCTGGTCCGGACGGTGCGCGCGCTGCGTTCGATGGAACTGAAGAAGTCGCCGTCGATCTCGGAGTCGATCGACTGGGCGCGCACGCTGCTGGCGCTGGGGCTGGACACGCTCGACGAGGAGGCCGTGCGCACCACCCTCGGCGTCGTCCTCAAGCACGCCAGCGACCACGACCGGGCCACCACGCAGCTGAAGCTGAACTGATGCAGGGTGGGCTGGTCGACCGCGAGATCGGCTTCTTCCACGCGCTGCGCGAGGCGGGTCTGAACATCTCGCTGGCGGAGGTCATCGACGCCACGCGGGCGCTCGGCGCGATCGACCTCCTGGACCGCGAGGGGCTGCGCGCGGCCTACGCGGCGACCGTCCTCAAGCGGCCGGCGCACCGACCCGCCTTCGACACGCTGTTCGACCTGTGGTTCCCGCCCGTGGTCGGCGACCCGTCGGCCGGCGAGATGCGCGACGGAGAAGCCGACCCCGATCTCGACTCGCTCGACGGCGACGGGCCGCCGGACACCGAGGCGATGCGCAACGCCCTGCGCGAGCTGCTCCTCGACGGCGACGAGG
The DNA here is from genome assembly GCA_046594005.1 of Mycobacteriales bacterium. Taxonomy (GTDB): domain Bacteria; phylum Actinomycetota; class Actinomycetes; order Mycobacteriales; family SCTD01; genus SCTD01. Next base: position 266 of record JBKJQM010000168.1, on the reverse strand, counting down.
AGGCGATGCGCCGCTTCGCCCGCGAGACCGTGCGCGACCTCGGTCGCGCCGACACCCAGCCCGGCCGGCAGTCCTGGTTCTCCTACCGCGTCCTGCGCGGCCTGTCGCCCGAGACGCTCATGTCCTCGCTGCTCGAGCGGATGCTGCAGGGCCAGGAGCGCGGCGGCATGGCCGAGAAGGTCGCCCGGCAGACGATCTCGGAGCGCATCAAGGCCTTCCAGGAGATGGTCGAGTCGGAGGTCCGGCGGCGCCTGGCAGAGGACCGC
>JBKJQM010000107.1:0-2695 GCA_046594005.1 Mycobacteriales bacterium | reverse complement strand
TACTTGAGGGCGAAGGCGAGGCCGATGCCGATGATGGCGAGGGCCTCAGCGAGGGCGAAGCCGAGGATGGCGATGCTCTGGAGCATGCCGCGCGACTCGGGCTGGCGTGCAACACCGCTGATGTAGGCGGCGAAGATCAGACCGATGCCGACGCCGGGACCGATGGCGGCGAGGCCGTAACCGATCATGTTCAGGCTGCCGTTGATCTCACCTGTCATTGTTGCAATCCCTTTCAGGGGTTCGGATGGTGCATGTGACTCGTGGAGCCGGGGACGAGCTGGTGCTCGACCGGCTAGTGCTCGTCGGCGAGCGCGCCGCCGATGTACAGGGCCGTGAGAAGGGTGAAGACGTAGGCCTGGAGCAGCTGGACGAAGCCCTCGAAGAACGTGAGGACGATGCTGCCGAACAGCGACACGGAGCCCGCGGCGATGCCGACCAGACCACCCTTGTCGAAGACGAGGAACTCGCCACCGAGGACGAACAGCAGCAGGACGAGGTGCCCCGCGAACATGTTGAACGTCAGTCGCAGGGTGAGCGTGAGCGGACGGATCACGACGGTCGAGACGAACTCGATCGGCGCCAGCAGGATGTAGACCGGCCACGGGATGCCGGCGGGGAACATCATCGCGCGGAAGTAGCCGAAGAAGCCGTTGCGCTTGATCCCGATGGCGTTGAAGATCACGCAGCTGATCACCGCGAGGAACAGCGGGATCGCGATGCGGGACGTCGCCGGGAACTGCAGCACCGGGATGATGCCGCTGATGTTCAGCACGGCCAGGAAGAAGAAGGTCGTGGCGAGGTAGGGGACGTACTTCAGGCCGTCCTTGCCGATCGCGTCGAGCGCGATGGAGTTGCGGACGAAGCCGTACGCCGACTCGCCGGCGAACTGCGTCTTGCCCGGGACCGTGCTGGCGCGGCGAGCGGCGAGGTAGAAGAACACCGCGATGGCCAGCGTGCCGAGCACGATGATGAGCATCGGCTTGGTGAAGAAGGTCCCCTCGCCGAACAGCGGGGGGTACTCGAAGTCGCCAGGTCCGGGGGACTTGAACCCGCCTTCAGCGGCGGCGGCCCAGAGGTTCACGACATCCCTTCGGTACGAGCTCTGTTCTTGCAGTGGTCACGGTGTGCAGCGGTGCTCGTCACGTCGTCCTACCGTAGCGAAACCACACGAGGTACAGCCCGGCGCCCATCCCGAGGAGCAGGCCCAGCATCACGAACAGCCTGTTGCCGAGCCACTCGCTGACCGCGAACCCCACGCCGCCCCACACGAGGACGCCGGAGATGATCAGTCCGAGCGCCCCGTAGGCGTCGGCCTCGCCCTTGCGCTTGAAGTCCCCCGACTCGTCGTCCGGAGAGGTGGGCGGCATGGCACGCGCAGACTACAGGGTGGCCCGAGACCGCCCGACGAGGGCCACCTGCGTACCCACCCATACGAGGGTGCAGGCGATGACCGTGAGCGCCAGCCAGCGGGTGTCGGCCGCCCCGGAGCGGGCGGTGGCCGTCAGCACGACGAGCAGGGCGACCAGGCGCAGGGCGTAGGTCATCATCAGCACCAGGTAGCCCAGACCCGCCTTCGACAGGTCCCCGCCGACGAGGAGCACCGGGATCGCCCCAGTCCAGAAGAAGAACAGCACCACGACGGTGGCGACCAGCGCCCCCAGCACGCGGCCCTCGACCTCCGTGAACCCTCCGGCGACCGCGGAGACCGCCCCGGCCAGGGCGGTGGTGATCGGGGCGGTACGAGGGCCGTCCGCGCGCTTCAGGAGCCGCCTCAGGTCGGTCACCGGCGGGCCGCGGCGCGCAGCCGCGGCACGCTCGACACGACGAGTGCGAGCGCCGTCACCGCCCCCACCACGGCCACCACGGGCAGCGGTCCCCCGCTGATGGACACGGCCACGGCGCCGAAGCCGATGAGGGCGGTCCAGAAGTACATGATCAGCACGGCGCGGGTGTGGCTGTGGCCGATCTCCAGCAGCCGGTGGTGCAGGTGGGCCTTGTCGGGCGCGAAGGGCGAGCGCCCGGCGCGGGTCCGGCGTACGACGGCCAGCAGCAGGTCGACGAAGGGCACCGCCAGCACCGCGAACGGCAGCAGCAGGGGCAGCAGGGCCGGCAGCGACGCCGACGAGGGCAGGTTGGCGTAGCTGAACTGCCCGGTGAGGCTGGTCACGGCGGCGGCCAGCATCAACCCGATGAGCATCGAGCCGGAGTCGCCCATGAAGATGCGCGCCGGGTTGAAGTTGTGCGGCAGGAAGCCCAGGCACGCGCCCGCCAGCACCACCGCGATGAGCGTCGGGGAGCTGATCCGCTCCTGCTGGACACCGCCCGTGACGACGCCGCTGGACAGCGAGTAGGAGAAGGCGAAGAACGCCAGCGCCGCGATCGCGCCCACGCCCGCGGCCAGCCCGTCGAGCCCGTCCACGAAGTTGATGGCGTTCACGGTGAGCAGGGCCAGTGCGACCGTGAGGAGCACGCTCTCGGGCCCCAGGGACACCGCGCCGACGCCGGGCAGCGTGATGGTGAGCAGCTGCAGGCCGTTGAGCACCATGACGCCGCACGCGACCACCTGGCCGGCGAGCTTGGTGAGCGCGTCGATGCCCCAGCGGTCGTCGACGGCGCCGAGCAGCACGATGATCCCGCCGGCGATGACCACGGCCTGCACGGCGGAGTAGCGGAAGACCTTCGACAGCGCGGGCAG
>JBKJQM010000448.1:0-10017 GCA_046594005.1 Mycobacteriales bacterium | reverse complement strand
TCGCTGGTCGACCGGCAGTGGCTCGTGTTCACCGACGACAAGACCGTGTTCCTCAACTACAACGCCGCCCTGGTCAGCGTTCCCGGCGGTCCCTCCGGGCAGATCGTGCAGAAGTCGACCGACGGCGGGCTGACGTACGGCCCGCAGGTGTCGGTCGCGACCGACGGCAGCCGGCTCGGCCAGATCCGGGCGATCAAGGAAGGCACGATCCCGGGCACGACCAAGGACGTCGTGTACTTCCCGTACAACAGCGGCAACAAGGTCAAGCTGGCGATGAGCCTCGACGGCGGCGACACGTGGTCGCAGTGCCTCGCCGTCGACGCCGGGATCGACCCGACCGCGGGCTTCGTGGCCGCCGACCACGACAAGGCCGGCAACATCTACGTGACCTACGCCGAGAAGGGCGGCGGCCGGGACACCTACCTGGTCGCGCTGCGTGCCGCCGACGTCCCGAAGTGCAAGGGCCGCGCGCCGGTCGCCGAGTCCGACACGAACAACGTCGACCCCGGCTTCACGAAGAAGATCCGCGTCAACCGCGAGGGCGTCGAGACCACCGTGATGCCCTGGGTCGCCGCCGGCGGCGCGCCGGGTCGGGTGGCCGTCGCCTTCTACGGCACGCCCACCGTCGGTGACCCGGATCTCGGCACCTTCAAGGCCACCTGGGACGTCTACGTGACGCAGACGCTCGACGCCTTCGCCGCCGACCCGCAGCTCGACCAGGCCAAGGCGACCAGCCACCCGCACCACTACGACTCGATCTGCCTCAACGGCCTGGGCTGCGACATCTCCATGGGCGACCGGTCCCTGGTCGACTACTTCACGATGTCCTACGACGACCGCACCGGCCGGCTGTTCGTCGTCTACAACCAGACCGCCAAGCGACCCGGGGACGCCGAGGGCAACATCGCCGCCCCGGTGGCGCTGACGCAGCGCGCCGGCCCCAGCAACAAGGGCGGGACGATCTCCGGGTACGCCCCGGTCGTCCGGACCGGCACGAAGGACGCCAAGGGCGACGCGGTCTCCCGCTGGACCCGGTCCGACGGCGTGCTGGGCAGTCCCATGACGACGCTGCCCGACGAGCCGCTGCCCGCGCTCGACCTGCTCGACGTGCAGGTGGGGCCGGAGGTGGACCTGGAGACGGGCGCGCCCGTGGCGGACGGCGGGTTCACCGTCAGGATGACCTACGACGACCTGTCCAGCGACGCCCTGACGCAGGCGCTGACCGCCGGCACGGGTACGTCGCTGGTCTACCTCTTCCGCTTCTTCGACGGGTTCCAGCCCGGCGGCGCCTCGGCGTACTACGAGGCCGGGCAGTGGCGCTTCGGCTACAACGACTACACGACCTCGGTCCGCAACGCGCAGGGCAACGTGCAGACCTACGAGGGCGGCACGCCCCTCGCCGGCCGGGTCGACGCGGAGCGGGGCACCATCTCGCTGTCCGTGCCGCGCGACCTCGTCGAGGCCCTGTCCGGCTCGACCGGCCCGGGCAGGACGCCGTCGGAGGTGAAGGCGCGCGCCGGCAGCCGGGTCTACGACGCCTCCGCCTGGACCTTCGTCAACCCGCTGCCGCTCAACCAGCTGCAGTCGTTCCTGCAGCAGAGCGACAACACCGCCAGCTTCGACTTCCTGCTGGGCGCGTCGGCGCCGGGCCGGCAGGTCGTGCCTCCGCCCGCCGCCCCCCGCGGCAGTGGCCAGCCGCCGGCGAGCGGCGCGGGCGGTCGCGGCGTCCTCGCGGCGACCGGTGGTCTCGGAGCTCCGCTGCTCGCGCTGGCGCTGCTCGCCGGGGCAGCCGCGGTGGTCCGCCGCCGCGCCTGACGGGAGTGGCGGCGGCCCGCCGGGGGAAGCGGGCAGTCATGGAGCACTTCGAGATCGCGACCGTGGCCGAGCAGAGCGCCGACTTCCGTCGGGTCCTGTGGACCGGCGAGCACACCCAGCTGGTCATCATGACCATCCCGCCGGGCGGTGAGATCGGCGTGGAGACCCACGACGACACCGACCAGATCCTGTCCTTCGTCAGCGGCATCGGGAAGGCCGTGATCGGCAAGCAGGAGAAGCGGGTGAAGGCGGGCGACATCGTCGTGGTGCCGGCCGGCAAGGAGCACAACTTCCTCAACGAGGGGCCCAACCCGCTCGTCCTCTACACCGTCTACGGACCGCCGGACCACGCCGACGGCGCCGTCCACACGACCAAGGAGCAGGCTGACGCGCTCGAGGAAGCCGGCAAGGACGAGCCGCCGAGCTAATCGACCTGGTGCGATGGCTCCGCGTCGACGACCCGAATCCACACGGCGCGCAGCTGCTCGTACGACGCCTCCAGCACCTTCTGCCGGGGGTCCGGGCCGTCCAGCAGCCGGCCGGTCACCAGCGGCCGGAGCGGCGCCAGGCGCCGGTCCTCGAGCACCTCGTCGACCGCGGTCCGCTCCCCGCCGACGACCACCGCGTCGAGGGTCGCTGCCGCTGGCAGCAGCACCCGTACGGCCGTGTCGGCGGACGCCTGCAGCATCACCCGCACCTGCCCGTCGCGGCGTCGCGAGAAGCGCTGCTGCGACTGGCCACCCGCGGCGATCCGGCCGTGCACCTGGCGGGTCGTCACCTTGCTGTCGACCAGCTTCGGACCCTCGAAGACGCCGCACGCGCAGCCGCCCAGCCGGACGAGCAGCACCCCGATGCGCCGGTCCCGCAGGACGTGCTCCACGAGGCCGTCGACCAGCGGCGGGAACGGCACCTCGACCTCGGCCACCGAGCCGTCCTCGGCGACCAGCCGCACGACCGCGTCGTCGGCGGTGCGCGTCACCGGCCCGTGACGCGTGGCGAAGCCGTCCAGCCAGCGCTGCAGCCGCTCCGGGGAGGTGCTCACCCAGCGTCCACCGCCCGCAGCGGGCCGGCCGGTCACGACGACTGCCAGGACGCCCAGAGGGCGGCGTAGGAGCCGTCGATCGCGAGCAGCTCGTCGTGGCTGCCGAGCTCGGTGACCCGCCCGCCCTCGACCACGGCGACCCGGTCGGCGTCAGAGGCGGTGTGCAGCCGGTGGGCGATGGCGACGACGGTGCGACCGGTGACGACGGCCGCGAGCGACCGCTCGAGGTGCCGCGCGGCCCGCGGGTCGAGCAGCGACGTGGCCTCGTCCAGGACCAGCGTGTGGGGGTCGGCCAGCACCAGCCGCGCGAGCGCCACCTGCTGCGCCTGCGCGGGTGACAGCGCGAGACCCCCTGCGCCGACGGCGGTCTGGAGCCCCTCGGGCAGCGCGCGCACCCACTCGCCGGCGTCGACGGCCTCGAGCGCCGCGTGCACCTGCGCGTCGGTGGCGTCCTCTCGGGCGAGCTGCACGTTGTCGGCCAGGGTGCCCACGAAGACGTGGTGCTCCTGGGTCACGAGCAGCACCTCGCTGCGCAGCTGCTCGAGCGGCAGGTCCAGCAGCGGCACGCCGCCCAGGGTCACGTCGCCGGTGCGGGGCCCGTGCACGCCGGCCAGCAGCCGGCCGAGGGTCGACTTGCCCGCGCCCGAGGGCCCGACCACGGCGAGCCGCTCGCCGGGCCGCACCGCCAGGTCGAGGTCGTGCAGGACGTCGCGGCCCTCGCGGTAGGCGAAGCGGACGCCGCGGGCGGACAGGTCCTCGCCGGCAGGAGCCTGGCCCGTCGCAGCCCGGTCGTCGGGGACGTCCGCGACGCCGATCAGCCGGGCCAGGGAGGTGGCGCCGATCTGGACCTCGTCGAGCCAGCTCAGCAACCGGTCGAGCGGGTCGAGCAGCAGCTGCACGTACAGCGCCACTGCTGTCACCTCGGCCAGCGAGGCGGTGCTGCGCGAGTACAGGTAGCCGCCGAGCAGCACCACGGTGAGCAGCGGCAGCGCGAAGGCCAGCTCGATGAAGGGGAACCAGATCGTCCGCAGCCGCAGGGTGTAGCGCTCCGCGTCGTAGGCGTCGGCGATGTCGGCGTCGCTGCGCCGGCGGCGCGCGTCCTGGCGGCCCAGGGCCTCGACCGTGCGGGCGCCCTCGGCGCTCTCGGCGATGCCCGCGGTCAGCGTCGACCAGGTGGACCGCTCCCGCAGGTAGCCCTGAGGGGCCCGCGCGAGGTACCACCGGGTCGAGAAGAACAGCACCGGTCCGGCGAGCAGCATCGCGCTGGCGACCCGCCACGACACGAGGAACGCCGCTCCCACGGTGAGCACCGTGGTGATGCCGGCGACCGCCAGCTCAGGCACCGCCGAGCGGACCGTCTTGGCCAGGGTGTCGACGTCGGAGGTGGTCCGGCTGAGCAGGTCACCGGCGCCGGCCCGCTCGACCGTGGACAGCGGCAGCGCCACGACCTGCTCCAGGAAGTCCTCGCGCAGGTCGGCGAAGACCTGCTCCGCGAGCACCAGCGAGATGCGGCGCGACCACCACGTCAGGACGGTCGCCGTGAGCACCGACGCCGCGAGCAGCAGCACCACCGCGTCGACGTGCCCCCGGGTGGTGCCCTGCTGGACGGACCCGACGAGGTCGCCGAGCAGCCGCGGGGCGACGAGGCCGGCGACCGCCGCCGCGGCGTACAGGCCGAGGGACGCGCCGAGCCGCCCGGGATGGCGGCGCACCAGCCCGCGGGCGTACGCCCGGACCTGCGGACCGCTCGCGACGGGCAGGGACGTGGCGCTCACACCGCTACCTCCCCGCGCAGGACCACGTCGAGGTAGTCCGGGTACGACAGCAGCTCCCGGTGCGTCCCGGTCGCGGCGACGACCCCGTCGCGCAGCAGCACCACGACGTCGGCCCGGTCGAGCAGCAGCGGGCTCGTCGTGAGGACGACCGTGGTGCGCCCGGCCCGCAGGGCGTGCAGCCGGTCGGCGATGCGCGCCTCGGTGTGCGCGTCCACCGCACTGGTGGGCTCATCGAGCACCAGCACCTCGGGGTCGGCCACCAGCGCGCGCGCCAGCACCAGGCGCTGGCGCTGGCCGCCGGAGAGCTGGCGCCCGCGCTCCTCCAGCGCCGTGTCCAGGCCGTCCGGCAGGGCCTCCAGGACGTCTGCCGCGCAGGCCGCGTGCAGCGCCCCGTCGACGTCGCCCTGGCCGAGCTCGTCGCGCAGGGGGCCGCTGAACAGCAGCGGCGACTGGTCGACGACCAGCACCCTGCGCCGGACCTCCTCCAGCGGCAGGTCGGGCAGCGGTACGCCCGCCAGGCGCACCTCGCCGTCGTCGACGTAGCGGCCGAGCCGCTCGGCCACGGCCGTCGACATCGCGGGGTCCGGCGACACCAGTGCGGTGAGCAGTCCCGGCTGCACGAGCAGCCCGGAGCGGACGTCGAGCAGGGGACCTGCGGGAGCGGTCGCCCGGCCGTCGTCCGCGAGCGCCGGCCCGTGCTCCAGCAGGGTGATCGTCCGTCGCGCCGCGACCAGCGCCCGGGTGGTCTTGTCGGCTGCCTCGGTGAACGTGCGCAGCGGCGTCGTGAGGAAGGCCGCGTAGCCGTAGAAGGCGATGAGCTCGCCCAGCGAGATGCGGCCCTCCACGGCGAACCGCGCGGCCAGCCAGGTCACCAGGACCACGAAGGTGCCGGGCACCAGCACCTGTGCGGCGTCGAGCAGCGCCTGGCTGCGGGCGACCTCGACCCCTGCGGCCCGCACCCGCTGGGACTCCGCCCGGTAGCGGCGCACGAACGCCGCCTCGCCGCCGATGCCGCGCAGCACCCGCAGCCCGGAGACCGTGTCCGTGCCGAGCGTCGTCAGCCGGCCGAGGGCGGCCCGCTGGCGGCTCTGCCGCGCGTGCAGCGGGCGCAGCAGCGGCCCGAGGCCCAGCGTGAACGCCGGGACCCCGAGCACGACCACGGCGCCCAGCACCGGCGAGGAGACGAGCAGCAGGACCGCGACGAGGACGAACGCGACGACCGCGCCGGTCGCCCGCGCGGTCACGTCGAGCGCGCGGGCCACCGCCACGGTGTCGGTCGCCCCGACGCTCACGACCTCGCCGGTGGACGTGCGGGTGTGCAGGGAGGCGCCGAGCCGCACGGTCTGGTCGCCGACCCACTGCGCGGTGCGGAACGCGGCGTACATCCAGTTGGCGACGGCGAACCGGTGCCGCACCACGCCGGAGACGCCCTGCACGAGGCCGATCGCGGCGAGCACGAGGACCCACTGGACGAGCGCGCCGCGGTCGCGGCTCGCCACCCCGGAGTCGATCGCCCGGCCGAGGACGTACGGCGCGACCGCCTGCCCGCCCATCCAGAGCACACCGAAGACCATCCCGCCCAGCACCGTGCGCCGCTGCAGCCGGGCGATGCGGAGCAGGAAGCGCACGGGGGAGCGCAGGTCCGGGGTGCCCGGGTCGGCGAACGGGAGGGACTGCACGTGGGTCCACGCTACGTACCGGGTCCAGCGGTTACCGCTCGAGCCGTGAGAGCTAGGTGGTGCTGCCCGTCGACCTCCGCCGCAGCGTCGACAGCAGGCCGACGACGCCGACCACGATGAGCACCAGCGGACCGGTCCAGCGGGCGTCGAGCCCCACGTCCGTGGTGTCGACCAGCAGGAAAAGCCCGGCCACCAGCACCGTGAGCACGCCGCCCATCAACGAGACCGCGTCCCGGTCGTGCCGCAGCTCAGCCCTGTACACGTCGCACCTCGATCATCCCCACGCCGACCTCCAGGTCGATGTCTGCCGTGACGTCGCCGGAGGTCCCGACGACGAAGCTGTCCTCGACGCCGTCCGTGCCGTCGCTGGACCCGTAGCTGGTCCGTCCGCCGTCCAGGTCGACCCGCTCGGCCTCGCCGGCGCCGACGTCGACCGTGACCCGGACCGTGAGGTCCGCGGGCACGAGCACGACGAGGTGGCCGAGGCCGACGTGGGCGCTGACGTCCGCGCCTCCCGCGCCGCGCAGGGTGCGCAGGTCGAGGGTCGCCTCACCGGCGCCCAACGAGTAGTGCGCTCCGGGGGCGGCGCGCCAGGTCCGCTCGCCGATGCCGTCCTGCAGCCGTACGCGCTGGGCGCCGGCGGTCGCCGCGAGGGCGAGGGACAGCACCAGCGCGGCGGCGAGCAGCCAGCGGCCGCGTCCCCACCAGGTGCCGACCAGCAGGCCGGCGCCGACCACGAGCAGCGCCGTCGCGACGATCCGCGCCGGGGTGACCCCGTCGGCGCCGGCGAGGCGGGCCGCCAGCAGGACTCCGCTCAGCAGCGCGGCGGCGCTCAGGGTGAGCGCGGTGAGGGGTGAGCGCACCTTCGGCGGTCGTGGGGCGAGCTCGCCCCACGCGGGGGCGGCCGGCCCCTCGGGCGGCGGGGTGCTCCAGGCGGCGGGGCCGTACGTCGTGCCGCTCGACGCCGTCGGCGCGGGCGCAGTGGTCGCGGGCAGCGGGCCCTCCCGCCGCTCCCGTGCCACCAGGTAGGCGATCCCGGCCACGATCAGCAGCGCGCCGACTCCCGGTCCGTTGTCCAGCAGGCTGAGCAGGATGACGGCGCCGACGACCAGGACGACGACGCCGGCGACGCTCACGTCCTGCCGGCGCACGAGGCGCTCGACGACGGACTGCGACTGGCCGACACGGGGCAGCAGCAGCCAGCCCAGGGCGTACAGCGCGACGCCGGCGCCGCCGAACAGCGTCAGCACGGCGATGGTCACCCGCCACAGCACCGGGTCGGTGTCGGTGTAGCGGCCGAAGGCGGCGCAGACACCGGCGACGACCTGGTCGTCCGGGTCGCGCACCAGGCGGCGGGGGTCGGTGGGCGCCTCGCTCGGAGGCGGCTCGTACAGGGTCTCGGTCATGGCAGCGACGATGGTCCTCCGCCGGCCGCCGCGCATCGGGGCCCGACCCTGGTCTGCGCGTCAGGGTCGTTCCCTGAGCCGCCGGGCGCCTCGCGCGTGGAGACTGACGGCGTGACCACCGCCACCGTCCGCGCGCCGCACCGCCGGATGGTGCGTGCGACGTCCGGGCGGGCCCTCGGGGGAGTCGCCTCCGGGGTGGCCGAGCACCTGGGCCTGGCCCCGCTGGTGATCCGCATCGCGTTCGTCCTGCTGGCGCTCGCGGGCGGCGCGGGGCTGGCGATGTACGCCGCCCTCTGGGCACTGGTCCCGCAGGGCGAGGTCCCCGTCGGCCGGGAGACCGACAGCCGCGTGCAGCTGCTGGCGCTCGGGGCGCTGGGCGTGGGCGGCGTGCTGCTGCTGCAGGCCGTCGGGCTGCTGTCCCCGGCCGTGCTCCCCCTGCTGGTGGTCGGCGGCGGCGTGGCGCTGGTGTGGCGGCAGGCCGACGAGGCGCAGCGCGCCCGCTGGCGCACCGCCGGTGCGCGCGGTCCCGTGGTGGTGATCGCCGGTGCGGTGCTGGTGGTCGCCGGCCTGGCCGGCTTCCTCGCCACGCGCGGCGAGCTGCAGGACGCGCGCGAGGGACTGCTGTCGACGGTGGTCGTCGTGGTGGGGCTCGCGGTGCTGTCCGGGCCGTGGTGGCTGCGCATGGCCTCGGACCTGCGCGACGAGCGGCGCGAGCGCATCCGGTCGCAGGAGCGCGCGGAGGTCGCTGCGCACGTGCACGACTCGGTGCTGCAGACCCTGGCCCTGATCCGCAAGGCCGCTGACGACCCGCGCGAGGTGGCCCGCCTCGCGCGCACCCAGGAGCGGGAGCTGCGGGGCTGGCTGTACGCCCCGTCCGCCGCCACGGAGCTGCTGCTGGCGGGGGCGCTCGAGCAGGCCGCGGCGGAGGTCGAGGAGGCGCACGGCGTCGCCGTCGAGGTCGTGGTCGTCGGCGACTGCCCCACGACCCCGGCACTGCTGGCGCTGGTCGCCGCGAGCCGCGAGGCACTGGTCAACGCCGCCAAGCACGCCGGTGTGGACACGGTCTCGGTCTACGCCGAGGTGGTGGGCGACCGGGTCGAGGTGTTCGTACGGGACCGTGGCCGGGGCTTCGACCTCACCACGGTGCCGGAGGACCGGTACGGCCTGGCGCAGTCCGTCGTCGGGCGCATGGAGCGGCACGGCGGCACCGCCGTCGTCCGGAGCGAGCCCGGCCAGGGCACCGAGGTACGACTGGAGGTGGCCCGATGACCGAGCGGCTTCGCGTGGTGCTGGTGGACGACCACCGGCTGTTCCGGGCCGGGGTGCGCAGCGAGCTGGCCGAGCACGTCGACGTGGTGGGGGAGGCGGAGACGGTCGCCGAGGCGGTGACGCTGATCGCCGCGACGCAGCCGGACGTCGTCCTGCTCGACGTCCACATGCCCGACGGCGGCGGCCGCGCCGTGCTCGCCGGGGTGGGCACCTCCGCGCCGACCACGCGGTTCCTCGCACTGTCGGTCTCGGACGCGGCCGAGGACGTCATCGGCGTCATCCGCGGAGGGGCCCGGGGCTACGTCACCAAGAGCATCTCGGCCGCCGAGCTGGCCGACGCCGTGCGCCGGGTGGCCGACGGGGATGCCGTCTTCTCACCGCGCCTCGCGGGGTTCGTGCTCGACGCCTTCTCCTCCTCGCCGGCGGTCCCCGACGACGCGCCCGTGCAGGACGAGGACCTCGACCGGCTGACCGCGCGGGAGCGCGACGTCCTGCGGCTGATCGCCCGCGGCTACACCTACAAGGAGGTGGCCGCAGAGCTGTTCATCTCCGGCAAGACGGTCGAGACCCACGTGTCGTCGGTGCTGCGCAAGCTCCAGCTGTCCAACCGGCGCGAGCTCTCCCGGTGGGCCGCGGACCGCAGACTCGTCTGAGGCCCAGTACCGTCGAGGCATGAGCAGCCGGGCGTCCGCAAGCCCCCGCGCCACCCGCCTGCTGGCCCCGGCCGGACCCGGTCGCCGCGGCGCCTGGGCGTACGCCCTGCGCACCACCAACCCGCCGCCGGACCGCGACCCGCGCACCCTCGACAGCGTCACGAAGTGGCTCGTCGTCACGCGCGCCGCCGTCCTGCCGTCGGCGCGCACGGCCAGCAGCCCCGCGACCAGGCCGGCGAACAGGGTCATCGGCAGGACGGCGGCGCGCGTGACCACGAGCCACTTCGTCACGCCGTCCAGGGTGCGCGGGTCGCGGTCCGGCGGCGGGTTGGTGGTGCGCAGGGCGTACGCCCAGGCGCCGCGGCGACCGGGTCCGGC
>JBKJQM010000018.1:0-3306 GCA_046594005.1 Mycobacteriales bacterium | reverse complement strand
GAGGGACCGGCCGCGATCGTCATCGACAACGCGCGGCTGGCGGGCGCCCGGACGGCCTGATCTGGGCTCCGGGCCCCCGCCCCCGGCTCGGCGCTCCCGGGCACGGCGGCGGTGCGCTGGTGTACTGGTCGGGCGGCCCCCGGTCGCCCGACCTGGTCCTGCGCTTCCTGGAGATCCCCGTGCCGTCCCGCCGCCTGCTGCTCGGGGGCGCTGCCGTCCTCGTCGTCCTCGGTCTCGCCGGCGTCGGCGCGTCCGTCGCCTTCGCCAGCGACGAGGTGCCCAAGGGCGTGCGCGTCGACGGCATCGACGTGAGCGGCCTGTCCCGCGCCGACGCGGCCGCCCGCATCTCCGAGGGCCTGCGCTCCCGCGCGACGGCACCTCTGGAGGTGAGGGCCGACGACGAGCAGCTGACGCTCGACCCGGTCCTGTCGGGACTGTCCGTGGACGCCGCGGCCACCGCGGCGGAGGCGGCCTCCGCCGGGCCGAGCGCCCGGCTGCGTGCGCTGTTCGGCGTGGACCGCGACGTCGAGCCGGTGGTCGCCGTCGACGAGGCCGCGCTGCGCACCGCCCTCGAGGCCCTGGCGCCGAAGGTCGACCGCGAGCCGCGCGAGGGCGCCGTCCGCTTCACCGCCGAGCCCGTGCCGGTGCCGGCGATCCCGCTGACCGGCCGCACGCTCCAGGTCGACGACTCCGTCGATGCGGTCAGCGAGGGCTGGCTGCAGGAGGACACGGTCGAGCTGGCGGTCGACGTCGAGAAGGTGAAGACCTCGAAGGAGGACGTCACCCGCGCTCTCGAGGACGTCGCCGTCCCGGCCATCGCCGCGCCGATCACCGTGGACGTCGGTGGCGACCCGCTGGTGGTGTCGCCGCTCGACATCGCGAAGTCCCTGCGCATCGAGACCGACGACACCGGGACGCTGACACCGCGGCTGCTGCCGGACGTGCTGCTCGAGCAGGTGCGCGAGGGCCTGCGCCGGGTCGGCAACCCGCCCAAGGACGCGACGTTCGACGTCTCCAGCGGCACGCCGGTGGTGGTGCCCAGCAAGGGCGGCCTCAGCGTGTCGCCGGCGGACCTCACCACCGCGGTCATGTCAGTGCTGACGGCGCCGAAGCCGCGCACCGCCACGGCCAAGGTGACGCCCGCCGAGGCCCGGATCACCACGGCCAAGGCCGCCACCCTGGGGGTGCGCGAGGTCATCGGGACGTTCACGACCCGGCACCCGTGCTGCCGCCCGCGCGTCGAGAACATCCACCGGATCGCCGACATCGTCGACGGCGTCGTCCTGCTGCCCGGGGACCGCTTCGACCTCAACGCCTTCGTCGGCCCGCGCGACAAGGCGCGCGGCTTCAAGGAGGCGCCGCAGATCCTGGAGGGGGAGTTCGTCGACAGCGTCGGCGGCGGGGTCTCTCAGTTCGCGACCACGCTGTTCAACGCGGTGTTCTTCGGCGGGCTCAAGGACATCACCCACTCGCCGCACAGCTACTACATCAGCCGCTACCCGCCCGGTCGCGAGGCGACGGTGTCCTTCCCGCTGCCCGACCTGATCTTCCAGAACGACAGCCCGAACGGCGTGCTCATCAAGACCTCGTACACCGGGACCTCGGTCACGGTGACCTTCTGGGGCACCAAGCGCTACGACGAGATCCGCTCGGTCAGCGGGCCGCGCACCCGCGTCAAGGACTTCGGGACGCAGTACGTCGACCGCGACGACTGCACCTCCAGCTCCGGCGCGGAGGGCTTCGACATCGTCGTGACCCGCGTCTTCGTCGACGGTGGCCGCGAGGTCAAGCGCGAGGACTTCAAGACCCGCTACAAGCCCGAGCCGAAGTTCATCTGCGGCCCGGCCCCCAAGGGCGCGAGCAGCAGCTCAGGCCAGTGACCACTCCTGGCCCGACTGAGTGTCCTTGACCAGGACGCCGAGCGCGGCCAGCTCGTCGCGCAGCCGGTCCGAGGCGGCGAAGTCCTTGCCGGCCCGCGCAGCCACGCGCTCGTCGAGGAGCCCCTGCGCACCGGCCGGCATCGCCACGGTCTGACCCACCGCGCGGGCGAGGTCCAGGCCGAGGAGCTGGTCGGCCCAGGCGAACGTCTCGAACTTCGCGCCTGCCCCGACCGACTCGTCCTTCTCGAGGCGTCGCAGCACCTGCAGCGCCTTCGGGGTGTCGAGGTCGTCCTCGAACGCTGCGAGCACCTCGTCCGCCCAGTCCTGCGCGAGGGCCTCGGACGGCGACTCGGCCCAGGCGGCAACGGCGGTCCGCCAGCGCGCGAGCGTCTTGTCGGCGCCGGCGATGGCGTCCCACGACAGGTTGGCCTGCTGGCGGTAACGGCTCGACAGGAACGCCAGGCGCAGGGCGAGCGGGTCGTAGCCCTTGTCCACCACGTCCGACACCAGCACGACGTTGCCCGTCGACTTGGCCATCTTGCGGCCCTCGAACAGCAGGTGCTCGCCGTGCACCCAGTGGCGTACGACCTCGCCCTTGCCCACCGCGCAGTTGGACTGGGCCCGCTCGTCCTCGTGGTGCGGGAAGCGCAGGTCGATGCCGCCGGTGTGCACGTCGATGGTCTCGCCGATGAGGTCGAGCGACATGGCCGAGCACTCGATGTGCCAGCCGGGGAAGCCGATGCCCCACGGCGAGTCCCAGGTCATCTCGCGCGCCTCGCCGGCCCGCTTCCACAGCGCCCAGTCGGCGTGGAAGCGCTTGCCGGTCGCCGACGACTCGCCGGTCGCCCCGTGACCGGCGCGCAGGTCCTCGAGGCGGTTGCCCGACAGCTGGCCGTACGCGTCGTAGGACTGCGCGGCGAAGTAGACGGTCCCGTCGTCGCCGACGTACGCGTGCTCCTTCTCGATCAGCTGCGCGATCAGCCGCACCATCGAGTCGATCCACTCCGACGCCCGGGGGTAGGCGTCCGCCGGCCGGACGTTCAGCAGGGCGAGGTCGCGGTGGAAGGCGTCCTCGTAGAAGCGGGCGATGACGAACGGGCTCTTGTCCTCGAGCCGGGCCTGCGCGAGCAGCTTGTCCTCACCGGTCGAGTCGACGGCCGAGTCGTCGGCGAGGTGCCCGACGTCGGTGATGTTCTGCACGAGCTTGACCCGGACGCCGCGCCGCTCCACGGTCCGGCGCAGCAGGTCGGTGAGCAGGAACGTGCGCAGGTTGCCCACGTGCGCGTAGCGGTAGACGGTCGGGCCGCACGCGTAGACGGTCAGCAGACCGGGGGTCGAGGGCGTGACCTCGCGGACGGACTTGGTCTGGGTGTCGTGGAGGCGCAGCACGGGGGCGAGGGTACGGCCGTCAGTTCAGCTGTGCCCG
>JBKJQM010000369.1:0-3295 GCA_046594005.1 Mycobacteriales bacterium | reverse complement strand
CTCGAGCTGCTCGAGGCGTGCGTCGAGGCCACCGGCAGCGACGCCGAGCTGGTCTGGGTCGACGAGGCCGACCTCGAGGCCGCGGGCGCGCAGTGGTGGACCCAGCTGCCCTGCTGGGTGCCCGAGGACAGCGAGGACGCCGGGATGTTCCTGAGCGACCCGGGCAAGGCGATGGCCGCCGGCCTGACCTGCCGGCCGGTCGAGCAGACCGTCGCCGACACCTGGGCGTGGATCGCCGAGGCCGGCGTGCCGAAGGGCCGCCCCGGGATGGAGCCCGGGCTGCCGGAGGAGCTCGAGCGCGCCCTGCTCGCCTGACCCCACCCCCGCTGATCATCCGCAGGATCGGTGCGCACCGCGCCCCTCTCGAGCCGCTCTTGCGCACGGATGCTGCGGATGATCTGCCAGATCCGCGACCTAGTGTGGCGGCCATGACCGAGCGCGAGCAGCTGCTGTCCCTGGTCCGCGAGCTGGCCGTCGTGCACGGCCGCGTGACGCTG
The DNA here is from genome assembly GCA_046594005.1 of Mycobacteriales bacterium. Lineage (GTDB taxonomy): Bacteria > Actinomycetota > Actinomycetes > Mycobacteriales > SCTD01 > SCTD01. The sequence goes on along the minus strand of JBKJQM010000369.1, from coordinate 2,798 downwards.
TCCTCCGGGCGCGAGGCGGACTACTACGTCGACCTGCGCCGGATCACGCTGTCCGGGTTGGCGGCCCCGCTGGTGGGTGCGCAGATGCTCGAGCTGACCCGCGATCTCGACTTCGACGCCGTCGGCGGCCTCACCATGGGCGCCGACCCGATCGCCGCGGCGATGCTGCACGCGGCCGCTGCGCAGGGCCGTCCGCTCGACGCGTTCGTCGTTCGCAAGGAGGCCAAGGCGCACGGGATGCAGCGCCAGGTCGAGGGCCCGGACATCGCCGGTCGGCGGGTGCTCGTGGTCGAGGACACCACCACCACGGGTGGCTCGCCGCTGACCGCCCTGGCGGCGGTGCGCGCGGCCGGCGCGGAGCCGGTGGCCGTCGCGACCATCGCCGACCGGGCCACGGGCGCCGGCGAGAAGATCGAGGCAGAGGGCGTGCCGTACCGCTTCCTCTACTCGCTCGAGGACCTCGGGCTCGGCTGACGGACCGGGAGGCGCCCGACGACGACGTCGCCCGCACCCCGCGCGGTGTAGGCCAGGACCGTCGTCCCGCGCGGCACCGCCGCCCACCAGACGGGCCGCGGGAAGCCGCGGCCCGAGACGGCGCTGGCCGGCAGCGAGGTCCCGTCGTCGAGCTCGACCGTGATGCGCTCGACGCCGGTGCCGAGCACGCCCGCCACCACGCTGTCGCGGTCGACCGAGAGCGTCTCGTGTCCGGGCGGGAGCATCAGCGCGAAGGGTCCGATCCGCCCGGTGCCGACGTAGCCGCGGCAGCCGTCGTTGACCACGGTGCGCATCGCCGCCGTGCACCAGCGGGTGCCCGAGAAGTACGTCACGACCCGGCCGCCGTTGAGCGACTCGAGCAGCTCGACCGACGTGGTCTCGCCCTCGATCCGGGCGGCCAACTCCGACGGGAGCGTGTCGGCGACCTGCCCCGACGGAGGTCCGTCGCGGCTGTCCAGCACAGCAGGCACGGCGAGGGCGGCGACGAGCACGGCGGCGCCGGCCAGCGCGACGCCGCCGGCCGTACGTGCACGCCGGGTGCGACGTGCGCCCCGGCGCACGCCCTCCAGCAGGTCCGGCGGAGGCTCCAGCGACAGCGCGGGCGACCGCAGCAGCTCGGCAAGCTCGTCCTCCCTCACGCCGGCACTCCGAGCCCCGGGTGCTCGCGCAGCTTCGCGATCGCCCGCGACGCCGCGCTCTTGACGGTGCCCGCCGAGCAGCCGAGGGTCGCGGCGATCTCCGCCTCCGACAGCCCCTCGTAGTAGCGCAGCACGACGACGGCGCGCTGCCGGGCCGACAGCGTCGCGAGGGCGGCGAGCACGGCGTCGCGGGCGTCGTACGCCGCTGCGGGGTCCGGCACCGCGACCTCCGGGACGTCCTCGGTCGTCTGCTCGCGCCACGGCTTGCGGCGCCACCAGTCGGTGTGGGCGTTGACCATCGTCCGACGCACGTATCCCTCCGGGTCGTCGCTGTCGATGCGGTCCCACCGGAGGTAGGCGCGGGTCAGCGCCGTCTGCAGCAGGTCCTCGGCCCGGTGGCGGTCACCGGTGAGCAGGTGCGCGGCGTGCAGCAGGTGACGGGAGCGCGCCGCGACGAACACGTGGAACGACTCGTCGACCGGACCGGACACCTCACCCCCTCATGGACGAGGACGTGCGGGAGGCCGAGGAGGTTGCAGTCAGCGCTTCTGGGAGCGCGAGCGCGCCCGCAGCAGCTCGAACGCGATGGGCAGCACGCTGATGGCGACGACCAGCAGCGCGAACAGCTCGAGGTTCTTGCCGATGACCTCGACGTCGCCGAGGAAGTAGCCCAGCAACGTGACGCCGGTGCCCCAGAGCACGCCGCCGACGACGTTCCACATCAGGAAGGTCCGGGCCGGGAGGTCGCTCGCGCCGAGCAGCGGGTTGAGGAAGGTGCGCACGATCGGCACGAAGCGCGCGAGCACGATGGCCCGGCCGTAGCCGTAGCGCTCGACGACGGACTGCGCCTGGTCGACGTACTTGCGCTTGAACATCCGTCCCTCGGCGCGCTCGAACAGCGCCGGTCCGGCCTTGCGCCCGATCAGGAAGCCGGTCTGCGCACCGGCGATCGCGACGACGCTGACGAGCACGCAGACGAGCACGATGTTCGGGTGCAGGCCCGGCAGGTTGCCGCTGGCCGCGAACCCGGCGGCGAACAGCAACGAGTCGCCGGGCAGGAAGAAGCCGAGCAGCAGGCCGGTCTCGGCGAAGACGATCGCGAGGATGCCCAGCAGCCCGAACGTCTCGACCAGGTGCTGGCCGTCGAGGAAGGCGGGCAGGGTCAGGGTCTCCACGAGGTCAGGCTAGCCGCGGATACCGTGCGGCCATGGAGCGCTTGGTGGTCATCGGCGGGGACGCGGCGGGGATGAGCGCGGCGAGCCAGGCCCGCAAGCGGCGGGACGCGGCCGATCTGGAGATCGTGGCGTTCGAGCGCGGGCACAACACGTCGTACTCCGCCTGCGGGATCCCGTACTGGATCGGCAGCGCCGTCGAGACCGAGGCCGAGCTCATCTCGCGCACGCCCGAGCAGCACCGGGCGAACGACATCGACGTGCGGATGCGGACCGAGGTGGTCGCGATCGACGTCGCTGCGAAGCGGGTCACGGCGCGGGAGCTCGAGACCGGACGGGAGTACGAGCAGCCGTACGACTCGCTCGTCTACGCGACCGGCAGCGTGCCCATGCGGCCGCGGGCGGACGCGTAGACGAGCGAGTCGTACGGCTGCTCGTACTCCCGTCCGGTCTCGAGGTCGCGCGCCGTGACCCGCTTGGCAGCGACGTCTAT
>JBKJQM010000275.1:0-2968 GCA_046594005.1 Mycobacteriales bacterium | reverse complement strand
CTGCTGCGCGGGGCCGACCCGGCGGACGCCGGCCGGCTGCTGGCCACGATGGTCCGCGAGACCTCACGTGCCGCGCGGCTGATCACGGCGCTGCTGCGCATCGCGCGGCTGGAGCAGGGCGAGCTGGGGGCTCCGGTGGTCCCGGTCGACGTCGTCCCGCTCTGCGCCGCGGAGGTGGAGCGACTCAGCCTGCTCTCCCCCGACCTCGAGGTGCGGCTCGTGGTGGAGGAGGCGCCGACCCGACCGGTGCTGCTCGATGCCGTCGCCTGCCAGGAGATCCTCAGCAACCTCGGCGACAACGCCCGTCGGCACGCGGCGAGCCTCATCTCTCTGGTCGTCAACGCCGACGACGACTGCGTGCGCCTCCGGATGGCCGACGACGGCCCGGGTGTGCCGGAGGACCGGCGCGAGGAGGTTTTCGAGCGCTTCGTCAGCCTGGACGGGCGCGGCGGGTCGGGGCTGGGTCTGCCGATCGCCCGCGGGCTGGCCCGCGCGATGAACGGGGACCTGACGTACGAGGACGGCTTCGTGCTGGAGCTGCCCGCTCAGAGCACGACGGTCGTGGCGACGTCCTCGACCTGAATCCGCGCCTCGGGCACGACGATCGCCGCCGCGCGCTCGGCGATCCCCAGCAGCACGAGCTTGAGGGCCCGGAGGTCCTGCTCCGGCACCAGGGCGGCCGCGCCGGCTTCGACGGCGGCGATGTCCAGCTGCCCGAACTCCGACAGCAGGACCACCTGGCAGCCGGGAGCGTCCTCGCGCAATGCGCGGACCGCGCGCAGGCCGTTCATCCCCGGTAGCGGGAGGGTCACGACCACGACCGCCGGCTGCAGCCGCTGGACGAGCTCGCGGAGCGCCAGGAAGTCCGCCGCCTCGCCGTCCGGTTGGAAGCCGCACGCGTCCAGCAGCTGGCCGACGACGTGCCGGCACTCCGGGCGGTCGTCGCAGACGACGCCGACCTGTATCCCTCCCCCTGCGCCCGCCATGGGATCGAGGCTGACATCGCTACCTGAGGCTGACCTGAAGGCGGGTGGCCCAGGTAGACGGAGCCCCGGCGCCGACACGTCAAAGCCGGCCTGGGGCGGTCGCTTCGGCCGGCAGGCGCGGACGCGACGCCGGGTGGAACAGCTCGTACGAGCAAACACGCGGCTTGCAGCGAGCCGGGCATGTTGCGGACAGCTCAGCTGAGGAGCGGACCACCTTGACGTGGTCCTTCCTTCACGCACAGCAGATTGGCCTGCACGTAGGGGATCTGGACTTGCTCGTGCCAGGTCGTCGGGTAGTAGGTGCGCAGCTGACTGACCTGCAAGCGGGCCGTCAGGGCAGGCAGGCTCGGTCGCAGGGTCTGCTGCGTGAGGTACCAGAAGCTGTGTTCGTTGTAGAAGGCGACGTGGCTGGGGTCTTGGAAGGCCCCTCTCCCGTCGGTGCTAGGCGTTTCGGTAAGGATGAGCCCACCGTGCGCGAGCACGCGATGACACTCGTTGAAGAACGCTGCTCGGTCCGGCAGGCGCTGCAGCAGCTCGTGCGCCTTGATGACCCCGACGCTGGCGTCAGCGAAGGGCAAGCGCGGTTGAGCGGCGTCGAGGAGGACGACCTGCTCGTCTGCAGGTGCAGATCCAGGCATGTCTGACGTCCTCAGGGTGATGCTCGCGAGGTCGCGACGCTTGGACCACGCGCCGGCCATCAGTTCGATGTTCTGTTGGTACATGGTCACCGTCCGCTCCTGGATGTGAGCGTTCGTGGCCGGATCGACCTGCGTGTTCCGGCTGTGCACACGCTGCAGGTAGAGGCACTCCGGGATCCGGTGGAAGTCGCCCAGGGTGAACAGGCGCATCATCAGATCCTGGTCGTCCAGCACCTCCAGCGCCGCGTCATAGCCGCCGATCTGCTCGTACGCGGAGGCCCGGAAGGCACGGACGTGGTTGGGCGCGTACCAGATGTAGCCGATGTTGTGGGGGCTCGGCTCCAGAGCCTGGCAACGCAACTGCGTGGTGCCATCTACCGAGACCGGGTCGTACACCCATCCCATGGCTTCGTTGAAGCGCGCCTGGTTCGGGCTGCCGTCCTCGTTGACCTGCGCGAAGTCCGAGTAGACGCAGACGACCTCCGCATTCGCTTCGAAGGCTTCTGCAACCCGACGCAGGCAGTCCGCAACGAGAACGTCGTCATGATCCAGCTCGACCAGGATCTCGCCGGAGGCCTGCGCGCACACGGCCCGCTTCGCGGCGCCTACTCCCTTCACTCCGCTCGGCGCTCGGAAGACCTTCACCCGCTCATCGGCGGGTGCGGGTGGCGACCAGTCCCGTGCCTTGCCGTTCAACAGGACGACCCACTCCCAGCTGTCGTGGGTCTGAGCCGTGAGGCTGGCGTAGCAGTCGTCGAGGAAGCGTGGGTTGTGGCTGGGCGTGAACACCGAGATCAGCATGCGGTCGATCTTCTCCCTCCGCGGGCCGCACGGCACGCGGTGCGGACGGTAGTGGAGCACCCGAATGGACGTGGCCGGCTGCTCCATCCGCCGCGGCCAGCCTCAGGCGTTCTTCAGGTCGACTTCAGCCGGTCTTCAGGGCCCGGCCAGAAAGTTCTGTCACTAGTCGGGCGATTTATCGCCGCCGCCACACGAGCTCTCGGAGAAGTCATGTCGAACCACGCCAAGAAGATGGCTCCGTGGCAGCGGCGCGCGATCTACCTGTTCACGGGTAGCGCCACCGTCCTGAGCAGCTTCGCGCCGGGCATCGCCGCTGCCGCGCCGAGTGCTCCCAGCACTCAGATCAATGCTTGCTCGACGAAGTCCACCGGGGTGCTCTACATCCCGAGCGGCAGCAAGTGCAACAACGGCGACACGGCGCTCAGCTGGAACCAGGTGGGGCCCCAGGGACCGCAGGGGCCGGCGGGACCCCAGGGCCCGCAGGGCGCCCGCGGTGCTCAGGGCGCGACGGGTGCTCAGGGCGCGACGGGTGCTCAGGGCGCG
>JBKJQM010000271.1:0-3735 GCA_046594005.1 Mycobacteriales bacterium | reverse complement strand
CGACACGGGCCGCCGAGCCCGCGATCAGGGAGCCGCCGCTGAACACCCCGATCTCGCGAGTTCCGTCGAGCAGCAGGAAGGCCAGGTGCTCGTCGGTGTGCCCCGGGGTGTCGATCGCGCGCAGGGTGAGCCCGCCGAGGTTGACCTCCTCGCCTTCCTCGAGCCCGCGGTGCGGGAACTCCCGACCACCGGCTCGCGATGCGAGCACTTGGGCGCCGTCGGTGGCCGCGAGTTGGACCGCGCCGGAGAGGAAGTCTGCGTGGAGGTGGGTGTCAGCGGCGTAGGCGACGTGCAGGCCCCGGGCCTCGGTGGACCTACGCAGCGAGCGGAGGTCGCGGCTCGCGTCGACGGCCAGGGCGCGGCCGTCGCCGAGGTCCAGGAGGTACGCCGAGTTGCCGAGCCCGGCGTCCGGGACGACGGAGAGAAGCGGATCACCCACGGGCGTCCGCGGCCTCGACAGCAGCCTGCAGTGCCGCAAGGGATGTCGGCACCTCGGTCCTGATGAGCTGGCGCTGGCGAATCCGGCCCAGCAGCACGCGCCGCCAGAAGGTCTGCGGGTTGAGGGTCCATGTCACGGTGACCTCGCATCCCCCCGGGGCCTCGGCGACGGTCCAGGTCCACTCAGCGTAGGACGGGTTGCCATCGTCGGTCTCGGAGCGGTAACTGAAGTGCCGGGCGCCCCGGTCGAGCGCGATCAGCCTCGAGCGGCTCGACCAGGTCTGCCCCAGGGCGGACATCTCCACGACCCACTCGTCGCCGACGGTCAGTGGGGTGGGTACGTCGAGAACCCGGGTGATGGCCGTGTTCCAGCTGGGCAGTGCATGGACGTCGGCGATGAAGCGCAGGGCGTCATCAGGCTGCGCTGAGAGATGCCGCGTCAAGGCGTGAGGCTTCATGAGGATCTCCTTTGTCAGGGGCGGACTTCCAACTCTGCCGTGACGAGTACATATATTCAATGGAATCCTTGAATAAGACATCGGATGGTAACCTCTTGTCAAGAGAGTTCTTGAATACATCTGATGGGAGGTTCGGAGCATGGCGGATCACGCCGCGAAGGAAGCACTCTTCGACGCACTGGCCGAGTCCGCGAAGGCGCTGGCGAATGGTCGTCGTGGCGAGCTGATCGACGTCCTCACGCAGGGCGAGCGGTCCGTCGAGGACCTTGCGGTGGAGATCGACCAGTCGGTCGCGAACACCTCCCAGCACCTGCAGCGGTTGCTCCGGGCGGGCTTGGTCCGCACGCGTCGCGACGGTACCCGCATTTTCTACGACCTCTCGAGCCCGCTCGTATCCACGCTGTGGCGGACGATGCGACGGGTTGCCGAGGCGCACGTCGAGGGACTCGAGCAGCTGGCCACGGCGTACGTCGGAGACCGGTCAGGTCTCGACACGATGACCAGGGACCAGCTTCGCGAGCGACTCCGAGCAGGTGACGTCGTGGTCCTTGATGTGAGGCCGCCCGCCGAGTATGCCGCCGGCCACATCCGGGGGGCGGTGTCGGTGCCGATCAGTGACCTGCGGGCCCGGCTGCGGGACATCGACAGTGGTGCCCGAGTGGTCGCCTACTGCCGCGGCTCCTACTGCGTGTACGCCGACGAAGCAGTGCGAGTCCTGACCGAAGCAGGGCGCGACGCCGCGCGGTTGGAGGACGGGTTCCCCGAATGGGCTTCGGCTCGTCTGCCGGTCGCACGTGGGGTGTGAGTCAGCCCTTTCGGCGCGCCCCGAACTATTCAAGGAAACGCTTGACAGTGAATCGCCTTGGCTTGCCTCTTGTCCAAGAAAGCTCAAGCCCTGGGTTCCTGCTGTCGAGCCGCACCGCTGCATCGAATGGTTGGGTCGTGTCGCGCTTCCGGGAAGCTACTGGTCCAGGCGTTCACAGTTGTGCGCGGAGGACGGGTTGTCCGTCGCTGACCCAGACGGTGAAGCTGGTGGCGTCGCCGCGTAGGACCGATGAGTTCATGTTGCAGTGGATCTCGACGCCGGCGACTCCGATGAACTCTCCGGCGGGGTATTCGCGTCCTGCGGCTTGCACGGTGGTGGTGTAGCTCTCACCGTCCTCGAGGCCGGTGACGTTGAGTTTGATCTCCAGGCCCCAGGTGTGGTCGACGAGGTCGGCGTCGGCGGCTACTCCGTCGATCTCGCTGGTCACGGCGATGGCCTCGAGTGGCACGGGCGCGGGAGCGTTGTCGCCAGTGAGCGTGCCGCCGGCGAGGAAGGTCGCGACAAGGATCAGGCTGGCTGCGGTTCCGGCCAGGGCACGCTGGATAGCTGTGCGTCGTCGGCGGTGGGTGCGTTCGGAGTTGATCTCGGCCTCGATGCGCGCGCCGAGGAGAGCGCCTGGCTCCAGGGACTCCTCGAAGGAGTCGGCGTCCACGTCGCGCAGTGCCGCGGCCAGTGGCGCGAGCGCCTCGTACTCGGCGAGGCATGCCGCGCAGCCGTCGAGGTGGGCGCGTACGCGTGCGGTCTCGTTTGTGTCGAGGTGGCCCAGGACGAACGCGCCCAGTGACTCACGCAGGACCCGATGCGCGTCTTCGGTCATGGGGATACCTCCATCTCATCCATTGTCACTCGTAGTGCTTTGAGGGCGTAGAAGACCCTGGTCCGCAAGGTGGTCACCGGGATGCCTAGCTCGGCGGCCACCTCGTTGTAGGGCCGATCTCGTAGGTAGGTTTCGACGATGGCTCGGCGGTGGTCCTCCCCGATCCGGCGGAGCGCTTCCTCGACGACCCATCCGCGCAGCAGTCGGTCGCTGGGGTCCGGGGACGTGTCCGCGGCAGCCTCCAGATCGGTTGGCTCGGAGAGCTGTCGCAGCCAGGGTCGCGCCTCGACCCGTCGTGCCTGGTCGACCACGACGTTCCTGGCGATCGCGAACAGCCAGACCCGCAGGCTCGCCAGTTCCGGGTCGAAACGATCAGCTGCCCGCCAGGCGCGCAGGAACGTCTCCTGTACGACGTCCTGGGCTGCCCCGGGGTCACCCAGGGCGCGCATGGCGAACCGGTAGAGCTCGGCGCCGTGGGCGGCGTAGGCTTCCTTAACCCCGTCGTCGTGCACCAGAGCCGTTGAGCGAGTCGCTCGCACTGCCACGGCGGACCTCCTGACCTTGGTTTGCGCAGGTGTCTACGCACGAGTGGCCTCCGATGTTCATTCGTCGCCGAGACCACAACGGATCGTTGAGGGGTGTGAGACAGACGGCTACGGGCATTAACGCGCCGCCGACGCACCGCGTAAGCACCCATGAGTCGACCGACCTCCGGTGACCATCTGATCCGAGGGCGCACGATGAGCAGGACCGTCAAGGTTGGTGTCGCGGCGATCGCTGTGGCGAGTGTGATGGCAGTGGTACCCGGCCACCTCGCGCGGCACCATCGGCGCCTCGGTCACCGACATCGCCATCCCGCTCAGACCAGCACCCGCTACGCCCTTGATCTGGGACGAGAACCGGCCGACGTACGCAGGGGGTCGTCGGCCGGAACAGCGTTGTAGGGGGGTGCTTGTGCCAGTTCCCCTGGCTCCGACCGGGACCAGCAGCGTCGAGGCAGAGTACTTCGGCGCGTTCTTGAACAACGGGATGGGGGCGGCCGTATCCACTGGTGTCCATCACCAACCTCATGGAGGCATTGTCAACGGCCAGTTTCTGGTCCCCGCTGGTGGCCAGGTGGAAGTCCCCACTCTTCGTCGGTTCTTCAGGTGGTTGTGATGCGGGTTCCTCCGTTCTGTCGGGCTTGTTTCATGCGG
>JBKJQM010000209.1:0-11853 GCA_046594005.1 Mycobacteriales bacterium | reverse complement strand
TGGATGGCGCTCGCACCGGTGCCGAGGACGGCGACCCGGCGGCCGGTGAGGTCGTGGTCGTGGTCCCACTCGGCGGAGTGGAAGACCTTGCCGGCGAAGGAGTCCAGGCCCGGCACGTCCGGCCGGCTCGGCCGGCTGAGCTGCCCGCAGGCGGCGATGAGGACGTCCGCCTCGTGGGTCGTGCCGTCGGACAGGTCCAGCACCCACTGCGCGCCGTCCCAGCGCGAGGTCAGCACCTCGGTGCGGAACCGCACGTGCGGCAGCACCCCGAAGTCGCGGGCGACGTCACGCAGGTAGCCGTGGATCTCGGCCTGCGGCGCGAAGCGCCGGGACCAGTCGCCCTTGGGGGCGAAGGAGAACGAGTAGAGGTGGCTCGGCACGTCGCAGGCCGCACCGGGATAGGTGTTGTCGCGCCACACCCCGCCGACGTCGTCGCTGCGCTCGAAGAGCACGAGGTCGCGCTCCCCGTCCTGGAGGAGCCGGACGGCGATGCCGATGCCGCCGAACCCGGTGCCGACGATCGCGATGCGGGTCATGGTCCGACCGTAGGCACGCGGGCCGCGGTGACCCACGTCGCTCCCGGCCAGGCACTTGACACTTCCGGCCACACTGGGGGCGTGCATCCCCGCAGCGCCGCGAGCGCCCTGCTGCTCGTGCGGCTGGGCGAGGAGCGCGGCGTCTCCGCCGGCACTTCGCTGTCCGGCACCGGCCTCGACGTCGAGGACCTGCGGCGCCCGGGCGCCGAGGTCACCGCGGCGCAGGAGCTCGCGGTCATCGCCAACCTCACCGGTGCCTGCCCGGACGAGGACCTGCCGCTGGCGGCGGGCACCCGCTACCACCTGACGACGTACGGCATCTGGGGCTTCGCGCTGGCGAGCAGCCCGACGGTGCGCAGCGCCCTCGAGACCGGGCTGCGCTTCGCCGACCTGTCGTTCTCCTTCTGCGCCGTCTCGGTCGAGCAAGGCCCGGACGAGGTTCGGGTCGTGCTCGACGACGCCGACGTGCCGGCGGCGGTCCGCGACTTCGTCGTCACGCGTGACCTCGCGGCGATGCGCACGATCATGACGGAGGTCGCCGGCGGAGCCTTGTCCCTGCGCCGGGTGCACGTGCGTCCTGCCGCGCCGGCCGACCCGGCGCCGTGGACCGCGCTGTTCGGGGTCGCGCCCGCCTTCGGGGCGGCGACGACCTTCGCGGCCCTGGACCGGGCGGTGCTCGACCTCCCCCTCCCGCAGGCCGACGAGCTCACCGCGGCCGCGACAGAGCTGCAGTGCCGCGAGCTGCTCGAGCAGCGCCGCGGTCGCGCCGGCGTCTCCGGACAGGTGCGCGACCTGCTGGCGGTGAGTCCGGGGGCGATGCCGTCCGCCTCGCAGGTGGCGACGTCGCTGGCACTCTCGGAGCGGACGCTGCGCCGGCGCCTGGGCGACGAGGGCACGTCCTACCGCGCGCTCGTCGACGAGGTGCGCGAGACGCTCGCGGAGGAGCTGCTGCGCACTGGTGGCCTCAGCGTCGAGCAGGTGGCACGGCGGCTGGGCTACGCGGAGACGGCCAGCTTCACGCACGCGTTCACGCGGTGGAAGGGATCGTCCCCGCGCTCGTGGGTGCGCTCAGCAGCTCGGTGAGCGCCTCGACCAGGCGGTCGTGCTCAGCGGGGCCGCGTACGGCGGTGCGCCAGTGCTCGGGTGTGAGGCCCGGGAACGTGTCGCCGCGGCGCACGGCGATCCCCCTGTCGCGCAGGCCGTCTCGTACGTCCGGTCGGCCGGGCACGCGGCACAGCAGGTACGGCGCCTGCGAGCCCGGCACCACCTCGACGCCGATCTCGACGAGCCGCTGCTCGAGCGTCGCGCGCTCGCGCCCGATCTGCTCGGCGTCGCGCCGGGCGGTCGCCACCGGCCCGCGTGCGAGGCAGGTGTCGAGGGCGATCAGACCGAGTGTCGACACCGGCCACAGCGGCTGCGCCTCCTTCAGCGCGGCGACCAGGCCGGGGTGGGCGAGCAGGTAGCCCACCCGCAGGCCGGCCAGCGCCCAGGTCTTGGTGAGGCTGCGGACCACGACCAGGCCGGGCAGGTCGGCGCGGGCGGCCAGCGAGTGCGGCTCCCCCGGCACGGCGTCCGCGAAGGCCTCGTCGACGACGACGGTCCGGCCCTCGCGGCACAGCTCGGCCAGCCGCTCGTGCACGACGCCGGTCGGGTTGGTGGGATTGCCCACGACGACGAGGTCGGCGTCGTCCGGGACCTGCGCCGGGTCGAGGACGTACGGCGGGTCGAGCACCAGCCGCTCGACGTCGTGGCCCGCGGCCTGCAGCGCGGCCTCGGGCTCGGTGAACCCGGGGTGCACGCAGACTGCGCGCCGCGGCGACAGGACCCGGGCCAGGAGCACGAAGGCCTCGGCAGCGCCGGCGGTCAGCAGCACCTCGGCCTGCTCGCGGTCGTGGCGCCGCGCGACCGCCCGCAGCGCGATGCGCTGGTCCGGGTACGCGGCGAGCAGCCCGAGCCCGCGCTCGAGCCGGCCGCGCAACCAGGCCGGCGGCTCGGTGCCGCGAACGTTGACGGCCAGGTCGAGCAGGCCCGGGGTCGCCTCCACGTCGCCGTGGTGGCGAAGGTCGTGGTCCACCTCAGTGCGCGTGGTCGTGGCCGTGCCCGTGGCCGTGCGGGTGCGCCGGGTCGTCGGGGTGGTCGTGCGGCGTCTGCGGCGCCCCGACCTTGTCCTCGAACCCGGGCAGCGCGACGCGGTAGGCGCAGGTGTCGCAGTTCATCCGCAGGTCGCCGCCGTCGATCTCGGCCCAACGCTCGAGGACGACGCCGGTCAGCTCGTCACCGGGGCCGATCGGCCCGGCCTGCAGGACCTCGACATCGGCGTGATCGGCTGCCCAGGAGGCGGTCTGGGCCGAGATGCGGTCCGGGAGGACGCCGGCGAACAGGAACCAGGGCAGGACGACGATGCGGCGGTAGCCCAGTCGCAGCGCCCGCTCCAGGCCGGCGGGCACGGAGGGCTCGGCGAGCGAGATGAACGCCGTCTCCACGGTGCCCAGGCCGCGGCCCTCCTGCAGCAGGCGGGCGGCCTTCGCGACCTCGGAGTTGGCGTCGGGGTCGGTCGCACCGCGACCGACCAGCACCACCGCCGTCTCGCTCCAGAGCTCGCGCGGCACCAGTGCGGCCAGTCGCTGCTCGGCCACGGCCAGCAGGTCCGGGTGCGCGCCCAGCGGACGGCCGTAGCGGAACGTCAGGCCGGGGTGGCGCAGCTTCTCGCGCTCGAGGGCAGCCGGGATGTCGCCCTTGCTGTGCCCGGCCGCGACGAGCACCAGCGGCACCACGTCGATGCTGCGGTGGCCGGCCTCCACGAGCCGGTTCACGGCGTCCTGGATCGGCGGCGGCGCCAGCTCCAGGAAGCCGCCCGCGACGTCGGCCCACGGCACCCGCAGCTGCGCGCGTTCGACGAGCTCGCCGAACTGCGCGCACCCCTGCTCGCTCTTGGTGCCGTGTCCGACGATGAGCAGGGCGGGGCGGGTCATGGTGCCTCTTCGTACAGCAGGGCGTTCAGCGCAGCGGAAGCCACGGCGGAGCCGCCCTTCTCGCTGACGTTGGACACCGCGGGCAGGCCGCTCTCGCGCAGCGCCTGCTTGGACTCGGCGGCGCCGACGAAGCCGACGGGCAGCCCGACGACCAGCGCCGGGTCGACGCCCAGGTCGATCAGCTCGAACAGCGCCGTCGGTGCGCAGCCGACGACCCAGACCGCGCCGGGGCCGACCTCGTCGTACGCCATCCGCACTGCGACCGCGCTGCGGGTGAGCCCGTCGACGGCCCGCGCCTCGCGCACCCGGCAGACGGCCTCGCGGGTCGTAATGCCGGCCGCGACCATCTGCACGTCCGCGACGACCAGCGCGCCGGCGAGCAGCGCCGCCTGCCCGCGACGCAGCGCTTCCTCGTCGAGGACGAGGTCGTCGACGTAGCCGAGGTCGGCACTCGAGTGAACGACCCGCTCCACGACCGCCCGGGACAGCGCCGGCAGGTGGGACAGGTCCACCCGGCTGCGCAGGATCGCGAACGACTCCTGCTCGATGGGGTGCACGGAAGCGCGGGTCACTGGTCGAACCACCTCAGGGTCTCTCGGAGCCGGACCACGTCGCCGATGACCGTTGCCACGGGAGCCTGGAGGCCGGCGGCCGCCACGTCCTGCGCGAGGTCCTCGAGCGTGCTGACGACCACGCGCTGGTCGTCGTGGGTGCCGTGCTGGATGCAGGCGGCGGGGGTCTTCGGGTCACGGCCCCACTTGACGAGCGACCGGGTCAGCAGCGGCAGGCGGTCGTGCCCCATGAGCACGACGAGGGTGCCGGGCCCGGTGGCGAGTGCCTGCCAGCGCACCCGGCTGGCGGGGTCCTCCGGGTCCAGGTGGCCGGTCACCACGCACACGTCCTGCGTGTAGCCGCGGGCGGTGACCGGGATCCCGGCGTACGCAGGAGCCGCCAGCGCCGAGGAGATGCCGGGCACCACCTGGAACGCGATCCCCTTGTCCACCAGGGCTTCTGCTTCCTCCGAGCCGCGGCCGAAGACGAACGGATCGCCGCCCTTGAGTCGCACCACCCGCCGGCCGGCCTGCGCGTGCTCGACGAGCAGGGCGTTGATCTCCTCCTGGCGCGGAGCGGTCCCGGTCCAGCTGGTCTTGCCCACGTCGACCAGCACGACGTCCTCGCGGCAGTGCGCCAGCACGTCCGGGTGGACCAGCCGGTCGACCAGCACGACGTCGGCCTGACCGAGCAGCTCCGCGGCGCGCAGCGTCAGCAGCCCGGGGTCGCCCGGGCCGGCGCCGACCAGGGCGACGGTTCCGGGCAGGAGCGCCCCGCGCGTCATGCCACCCTCCCCTCGCCGATCATGGAGCTGTTGCCGGACTCCACGCGGGGCGCGGCGGCAACAACTCCATGATCGGCGGAAGGGGTGAGCGGTGGGACTTCGAGGACGGCGTCGGCGGGGCAGACCTCGACGCACTCGCCGCAGGACGTGCACCGATCGGCGCGCACCTGCAGCGGGATGCCCACGACGATGGCGTGCTCAGGGCAGGTGAGCAGGCAGGCGCCGCACGCGGTGCAGTCGCTGGTGACGACGTACGTCACGGACCGGCCCACCGGTAGCCGCGCGGCGTCACCATCCGGCCGGCCACGACGGCGCTCTGCGAGGAGCCGACGACGACGCACGCGTACATGGTGACCTGCGCGCAGTCCAGCTCGCCGAGGGTCGTCAGCACGACGTGCTCGGTGCTGCGGGAGGCGTCGGTGACGATGCCGACCGGCGTCGTCCCTGGGCGGTGCTCGAGCAGCATCGACACGGCCTTGGGGAGCTGCCAGTCCCGGCCGCGGCTGCGCGGGTTGTAGAAGGTCACGACCAGGTCGGCCTCGGCGACGGCGCGGATGCGGAGCTCGATCGCGGGCCACGGCGTGTGCAGGTCCGACAGGCTGATGCTCGCGTGGTCGTGCCCGAGCGGCGCGCCGAGCAGGCTGCTCGCCGCCAGCGCGGCGGTCACGCCGGGGACGCCGACCACGTCGATGTCGTCGCCGGCGAACTCGAGCGCCGGGCTGGCCATCGCGTAGACGCCGGCGTCACCGGACCCGATCAGCGCGACGGCGTGCCCCTTCGCGGCCTCGGTGACGGCGCTGTGCGCGCGCTCCTCCTCCTTGCCCAGACCGGTCTCGAGCATCCGGGTGCCGGGGCGGGCGAGGTCGCGGACCTGGTCGACGTACTGGTCGAGGCCGACCCACACCGACGCCCGCCGCAGCTCCTCGCGGGCGCGCGGCGTCAGCAGGTCGCGCGCTCCCGGCCCGAGGCCGACGAGCGCCAGCCGGCCGCGGGCGGGACGGCGAGCGACGGCGACCGTGGCTCTCTTGGACTTCGTCTTCTCGACGACGAGCTCCCCGCCGGACAGGAGCAGCGCGGCGGCCTCGGCGACGCTCGGCGTGCCGAGCACCTTGCGCGGCTCCTTGCTCGGGTTGGGGACGTCGACGTCGGCGAGGCGCTCCGCGGGGAAGGTCGTGAGCAGCCAGCCGCGGCGGACGCAGGCCTCCAGGATGCCTGCCTCGTCGGCCTTCTCGTGGACGGTGGCGACGCCGGCGACCGAGCCCGGCGCGAGCCGCGCGTCGGCCAGCGCGCGGTCCACCAGCTCGAGCACCTCGTCCGCACTGACGCCGCGCGACGCTCCGATGCCCAGCACCAGGGACGGCGGACGGAGGTAGGCGGTACGCGGGCCGGGCGTCACGTCGACGAGGTCGGTGACCGCGAGGACGTGGTCCCCCTCGTCGCCGACCGGCAGGGGCGGCAACGGCCACACCTCGCGCGAGCGGAGCGCCACCTGCGCGCCGTCGAGCATGGCGCGGCTGACCGCCGCCACCGCGCCGTCCACCGGCCAGCCGAGGGTGTCCAGGCCGGGGATGCCCGCGGCGTCCGTGGCGGTCGTGATGACCGCCGTCGCGCCGAGGGCGTCGGCGACGACCTGCGCCAGCTCGTTGGCGCCCCCGGCGTGACCGCCGAGAAGCGCGACGGCGAAGCGCTGCGCCTCGTCGACGACCACGACTCCGGGGTCGCTCGACTTGTGCTGCAGCAGCGGTGCGAGCAGCCGTACGACGGCGCCCGTGGCGAGGAAGCAGACCAGCTGCTCGCACTCCGCGAACGCGCGGGCGAGGTCCTGCACGGCGTACGCCTGGGTCTGCGGCAGCGCGACGGCCAGCCGGTCGGCGGCGGTGCGGCCGGCAGCGGTGGTGTGGACGAGGCCGATCACGGGAGCACTCCTGAGACGACGAACACGGGATTGCTGGGCACCAGGCGGTGACCGGCGCCGAGCGGGGCGAGCGCGCTGGTCTGCAGCAGGACGGACTCGACGTCGTAGCCGGTCATCGCCGCCGCGGTCGGCGCGACCTGCTCGACGGTCGCGAGGGCGACGACGATCCGCGCGGGCCGGCGGGCCGCGGCGGCCGCCACGACGTCCGCACCACCACCGCCGACGAAGACCGCGTCCGGGTCCGGGAGGCCCGCGACCGCGTCGGGAGCGGTGCCGGTGACCACGTGCACGTGGACCCCGTGCCGGTCGGCGTTCTGCGTGACGAGAACTGCTCCTGCGGGGTCCTTCTCGACCGCGTGCACATCAGCGCCGAAGCGCGCGCACTCGACGGCGACCGACCCGCTGCCGGCGCCGATGTCCCACACGACGTCGCCGAGCCGCGGTCCGAGGCGGGCCAGCACGACGGCCCGCACCTCCGGCTTGGTGATCATGGAGTCGCGGTGCGCGAACGCCGCCGTCGGCAACGCCCACCCCTGCGGTCCGCGGTGCCCCGCGACGACAGCCTTGGGCGCGGGCTCCCGGCGGTTGCGGTCGACCGGGACGACGAGCACGACGTTGGGGTCGTCCCACTCCTGTGCGGCCGCCTGCTCGGGGCTCACCTCGACGACGCGCTCCCCCGCCAGCCCGAGCCGCTCGCCGACGACCAGCACCCGGTCCGCGCGGCCGGCGAGGGCGGCGCCGATGGTGGCCGGGGTGCACCGCTCGTCGGTGAGGACCGCGACCTTGGGCTGGGACCGCGCCACGGCCAGCGCCTCGTGCGGGTCGCGCCCGTGCGCCGACACCACGACCGCGTCGTCCCACTCCAGCCCGGCGCGACCGAAGGCCAGCGCAACGCTCGTCAGCCCGGGCAGAACCTCGACCGGCCGCGGCTGCACCGCGCGGCGGACCGCGCGCACCACGCCGAAGAAGCCGGGGTCACCGGAGGCCAGCACCACGACATCGCCCGGCTCGTCGGCCACGGCGCGCAGGGCCGCGACCGGGTCGTCCCGCAGGGCCACGGTGCGGACACCCTCGGGCAGCGCGACCTCCTGCAGGTGGCGGCGACCGCCCATGACCAGCGACGCAGCCTGCAGCCGGTCGTGCGCACCGGCTGGCAGCGGTCCACCGTCGTAGCCGACGACGGTGATCACGCGGGGCCCCCGGCGGGTCGTGAGCGCCAGCGACCGACCTGGCGGGGCGCGATCACGCTGTCACCCAGACGTTCTCGGTCGCGGCGACGACCTGCGCGCCGGCCGGGTCGACCATCGCGACGCGGGCCACGAGTCCGCTGAAGCGGTGCAGCACCTCGGCGACCCGCGAGCAGAGCAGGTCCCCTGCGGGACGCAGCACATCCGCGGCCTCCCACAGCTCGTACGCGTGACGGGCGGTGTTCGCGGTGCGGACCTGCTCGGCCAGGGCGTCGTCCCCGCCGGCCTCTCGGGTGACCTCGACGAGCACGCCCGTGTCGACCTTGCTCTTCGTGTAGTGGGTCATCAGCACGCCGCTGGCCAGCTTCGTGAGCTTGCCCGCCATGCCGACGAACACGACCTCGCGCAGACCCTCCTCGACGGCCTTGCGCAACGCCGCTCCGGTGAAGTCGCCGACCTCGACGAAGCAGACCTCCGGCAGGGCGGGCAGCATGCGGATCGCGGCCTTCTCGGTGCGGCCGCCGGTGGCGAGCACCAGCGTCGGCTCGCCCTGCGCCGCCATCACCGAGACGGCCTGCACGACGGACGCGCGCCAGGACTCGGTCGAGAACGGCCGTACGACGCCGGTCGTGCCGAGGATGCTGATGCCGCCGAGGATGCCGAGCCGGGCGTTCGTCGTCTTCTTCGCGCGCTTCTCGCCGTCCGGCACGCTGATCGTCACCCGTACACCGTGCGCGTCGAGATCGACCACTGCGCCGACGTTCTCGCGGATCATCTGCCGTGGCACGGGGTTGATGGCCGGTCCGCCGACCTCGAGACCCAGACCCGGCTTGGTCACGACGCCGACGCCGAGACCGCCCTCCAGGTGCAGGCCGGCGTCCGGCACGAAGCGCACCGTGGCCGTGAGGTGCGCCCCGTGGGTCACGTCCGGGTCGTCACCCGCGTCCTTGACGACGACCGCCTCCGCCCCGTCCGGCGTCACGTCGCAGCGCTCCACGGCGAACGGCACCACGCGCGAGTCAGGCAGGACGACCTCCACCGAGGTCTGCACGACCTGGGTCACCAGGGCCGTCGTCGCGGCCTTGGCCGCTGCCGCGCTGCACGTGCCCGTCGTCCACCCGCTGCGCAGTGCGCCGGTGCGCACCTTCGCCGTACGGGGGAGGTCGGGCTCCCGCAGCTCGGGCTCGCTCACGTCGGCTGCACGGCCTTCAGCTCGCGGTCGCGTGCCTTGAGCTCGGCGCGCATGGTGGCGTCCTCGACCTTGCGGTGCTCGTGGAAGTGCCCGGGGTGGTAGAGGTGCGAGCGGGTGCCGCCGGCGGCCAGGGCGGGGCCGACAAGCACCATCGTGTGCTTGTAGAGCTTGTGCTCCTTCACCTTCGCGGCGAGCTCGCCGAGCACGCATTCGAAGACGAGCTCGTCCGGCCAGGTCGCGGCGTACGCCACCACGCACGGCGTGCTCTCGTCGTAGGTGCCCGCCGCCAGCAGCTCGTCCTGCAGCTGCTTGGTGCGGGCTGCCGACAGGAACAGCGCCATCGTCGTGCCGTGCTCCGCGAAGGACCGCACCGTCTCGCGTGACGGCATCGGCGTCTTGCCACCCTCGAGCCGGGTGAGCACGACGGACTGCGCGACCTCCGGGATCGTCAGCTCGCGCTGCACGATCGCGGCGACGGCGCTGAAGCTGCTCACGCCCGGGATGACCTCGGTCTCGAGGCCGAGCGCGGTGCACAGCTCGTGCTGCTCCTGCGTCCCGCCCCACAGCGCCGGGTCGCCGGAGTGGACCCTCGCGACGAGCAGTCCCTCGCGGGCCGCGCGCTCGTAGTGCTCGCGGATCCCCTCCAGGGAGTGCTCGGCGCTGTTGACGACGACGGCGTCGGCGCGCACGTGCTGCAGGACGTCCTCGTGCACGAGAGACGCTGCCCAGATGACGATGTCGGCCTCGGCGATGCGCTGCGCCGCGCGCAGCGTGATGAGGTCTGCGGCGCCAGGGCCCGCTCCGACGAAGGACACCCGACCGGTCACAGCTTCCCTCCACGGGTGGTTCGACGCGCCGGGACGAGCACGGTCGAGAGGTACGGGGCGTTCGCAGGCGCCGCGGCGGCAGCGCCGACCTGCTGGTCGGGCAGGCCGAGGGCTGCGCCGTAGACCGCGCCCTCGAGACGGTCGTGACGGCGCAGGACGTCCAGCACGGCCGGCATCTGGCGGCCGCCCTTGTAGGCGACGACGGAGTCGAAGTGCATGAGTGCCTCCTCGAAGGCCTCGACGCCGGCGGTCAGTGGCAGCAGTGCGAGCGACTCGGTGCCCTCGCACAGCACGGTGCCGGACCGCGCGGCGAGGTCCTGCATGGCGGTGATCCCAGGGACGGTCTCCACCTCCACCGAAGGCACGCGCTCGCACACCGCGTCGGCGAGGTAGGTGAAGGTGCTGTAGACGTTGGGGTCGCCGATCGTCGCGAACGCCACCGTGCCGCCGTGCTCCCGAAGGTGCGCCGCGACGGCGTCCGCAGCCGCCTCCCACGCGGACAGCCGCTCGGCGGTGGGACCGCCGCGGTCGTCGAGCGCGAACACGAGGCGCTGCACACGGTCGTGGTCGACGTGCGCCCGCACCGTCGCCTCAGCGCGGCCCTGCTCCTGCGCGTCCATCACCGGGACCACGACGAGGTCCGCCTCGCGCAGGACGCGGACCCCCTTGACGGTCACCAGCTCCGGGTCGCCGGGTCCGACGCCGACGCCTACGAGGCGCATGCCGTCACCTCCGTCCGCGCGGCCGCGGCAACGAAACGCCCTGCCACGTCGGGGTTCCCTGCCCAGTGCAGGTGCAGGTACGACGCGTGCACCCCGCCCGCGACCCAGCCCTCGGGAGCGTGACCGTCCACGTCCCAGGCGGCTGCCGCACCGGCACGCGGCTCGACCGTGGTGCGGTGGAACTCGTGCCCCTGCACGCAGGCGCCGCCCATCCAGGACGCCGACGAGGCCCGGGCGCTCCGGTAGCCCAGCGTGAGCCGCGGCGTCATCTGCGCGGCCGCCGGTAGTACCCCGCACATCGGCAGCCCGTCGAGGTGCTCGCACAGGTAGAGCAGCCCGGCGCACTCGGCAGACACCGGGGCGCCGGTCCGCACGAGCCGGGCGACGTCCTCGCGCAGTCCGCGGTTGGCCGACAGCTGCTCGGCGAACACCTCGGGGAAGCCGCCGCCGAGCACGAGACCGGCTGCGCCGTCGGGCAGCCGCTCGTCGCGCAGCGGGTCGACGACGACGACGTCGGCGCCGGCCGCGGTCAGCAGCTCGGGCGTCTCGGCATAGGAGAACGTGAAGGCCGGGCCGCCGGCGACGGCGATGACCGGTCGACGCTGGACCGGCACCGTCGGTGGCGTCCACGCCCCGTCCGGCAGGTCCGGTGCGGACCGCGCGACTGCCAGCAGCGCGTCGAGGTCGAGGCTCCGGGCGCACAGCTCACCGAGGCGGCGGACGGTCGCAACCGCCTCGGGCGCGCGCTCGGCGGCCGGCACCAGCCCGAGGTGGCGGCTCGGCGTGCTCACGCCCTCGTCGCGTCGCAGGACGCCGAGGACGGGCGCCTTCCCCTCGAGGGCCTCACGCAGGAGCTGCTCGTGGCGGTCGCTGCCGACGCGGTTGAGGACGACGCCGGCCAGGCGCGCCCCGCCGTACGTCGCGAAGCCGTGCACCAGCGCCGCGACGGAGTGCGACATGGAGGAGGCGTCGACCACCAGCACGACGGGTGCCTCGAGGAGCGCGGCGACGTGGGCGGTGCTGCCCTCGGTGGTGCTGCCGCGGCCGTCGAGCAGCCCCATGACGCCCTCGACCACCGCGATGTCGGCGCCGCGCGCGCCGTGCAGGAGCAGGGGACGGATGCGCTCCTCGCCGACGAGGACCGGGTCGAGGTTGCGGCCGGGGCG